>NZ_JBHINT010000037.1:0-6187 GCF_042195145.1 Bartonella sp. CL434QHHD
AAAGTTTTTTGCAAAAAATAGTGACAATGGCATCAATTTTGACCAACTTTCGAGTGAATTGCGCACCCTTCTCAATAAAAGTGACATTCCTGCTCTCAACCCTGAGCGCTTAAAACAAACCTATCAAGCTGCACTCAATGATATTGGTTCTGCGATAACAGCTTTCAAAAATGATCCTTCTTACTATCGCACCACTTTAAAAAATCTTGGTGAGCGTCTGTCCGATCGTGTAGAAGATCTCACGACAAAATTTGATCGAAGTGATATCATCAATGCCCTTGTGACCGATGGCATGTCCCGTGCGGATGCACAAACAGCAGTCAACCGTGCCGTCCAACTCTATCAAAGCGCAGAAGAAAAGACCGAAAAAGCCATCAAAGTCCTTGAAGAACGGGCAGAAACACTCTCAGACAATCTTGAGGATACGATCAAGGGCGCCAAAAACACTGCGACTAAAGCCACAAAAACAGCCTCCAATATGGGGTGGTGGGGCTTTTTAGGCAGTCTGGTAGGCGCCATTATTTCCAGTGTTTTTGGCTACTACGGTTATAGAAGCCGTAAGGACACTTTCATGCTTTAAAACGTCTACCTTTAAAGCAAATACATAAAAAGCTGCACGTATAGTGCAGCTTTTTTGCAAAATCTTCTTGATTTTTCATGCTTTTCAACACAACAAGAATTTTCGAAATCCACGTGAAGCTTTTATAATCGTGAGAAACAAGCTTCAAAATAAAAGATTTTTTTCAATAATTCTATTTTTTTATGTTTTTCCTTTAAAAAACTTCTTAAATGAAGTGTTGACTCCATCGATTATATATATGCCATTACAGCATAACAAATATGCGGCTCTTGCTCTATTTTTTCCATTTAAGCCAAACGAATTTCGCAAAAAAATATTTCTCTACGATCAACAACTTTTCTCAATGTGGAAAACATATCAATCTTACATCTCATGTAAGAGGGAGCATTATGCGGTTAACATTTCATCCACACACAATATGAGAGAATAAGTTGAATTCTCTGATACAAAGGGAATACCAACCTACCAAATTATCTATTCTCAACAAAGCAACACTCTCACCACTTCAATACCAGTATTTTAGTTTGAGTATACGAACACAATTTACATTCTAGATTAAATGTATCAAATAAACAATGAACATAAAATCTATGAATAAACAATGGTTTAACTTTACATGCTTCAAACAAAGGACAAAATTCTATAATCATGCGTTATTAATTCTTTTGTAAATATTTTTATCAGATATCAAAAATCGTACCATTGCTTTCAATACAAGAAACCGACATAAAAAGTTTCATATTGAATGACCAAATAGTTTTTTTACAAATTGCGATATTAGAGCAAAAGCTTCATTGGCTAATTATACGAAAAAATAAAATAGAAAATGCATTTTAATAAATATAAAAGCAAATTGTTTTATAAAAGAATATGTAAAAAACCATAGATCACCTTATGATCATGTTATTTATGATTCAGATATTGAGTTTAGTTTTGCACAATCGTTTGAAAAAAACGATGAGATTAAAGTTTATGCGCAACTGCCTAAATGGTTTAAAATTGATACACCTCTTGGATCATATACTCCCGATTGGGCTGTATTATTCGAGCAAGATGGGCAAGAAAAACTGTATTTTGTTGTGGAAAGCAAAGGAAGTATTTTCGAAGACATGTTGCGCGATCTGGAAAAAGCAAAAATCCATTGCGGTCATGAACATTTCAAAGCTTTGGGAGAAAATACCCAATATATTGTTTCTGATAATTATGAAACTTTTATCGATCAAGCACTTCAAAAAGATACCATAACAACTTGAAAAAATGTTTGGGCTATGGAAACAACCCTCCCCTGTTGTTTATAAAATGCACCTTTTTCCTACTCTATAATTTACAAGCCCTTCCTTATAACCGATTTTAATTTTTATTAAACAATCAAGAGATTGTCGAATATTTTCCAGAAAGGGCTGCACATTTAAGAAAAGAAAATTATAAACTATTGAGAATACATTTGACACCCAAACAATCATTTAAGCATAAAAAATGATATATAAACAAACATTGGATTTTTAAGTCAATAATTTGATTTATAAAGATTTTCACATTTTCCATGTTAAATAATAAATGCAAATGGAGCAGGCATGCACGTCTCGTGTAGGTTCTGCTTTTGCTCTCATGCAAAGTGAATTGACAGAAAACAGACTCCTCGATAAACTCATCAAAATCAGCTTAACTGATGGCTTCATTTTGGAGGAAGAGGGGTTTGTACACAAGAGAAGCATTTGGGGACCATCAGCACTTCCAATCACATTCATTCCAATATCAAAACCGCAGACATCACAAACACGTGTTAATTTTTAAAAGTCTGTGAATGGGGCGCAACCAATGTTTTAAAGAACATCTGTAGGGAGCATGATCATGCAAAAGGTAGATTCCTATACAAAAACAGAACGGTATGTCATATATACCGTCATTATTTCCAGCATACTTCCTCTGCTGGACGGAAGCATTGTTAATGTCATCCTTCCTAACCTTGCGCATTATTTTTCCGTGGAAGGAAATAATATACAATGGATTGTAACATCCTATTTTCTAGCCACCGTGCCAGGACTACTGATGGCAGCTTTTGTGCAAGGAAGAATAGGTATCAAAAGCACTTGGTTTCTTGCAAGCTTCATTTTTATGCTTGGATCACTGGGGGTAGGATTAAGTTATAGTTTTCCAACTATTATATCTGCCCGTATCGTTCAAGGTTTTGGGACCGGTCTTTTGCTGCCCCTTAGCCAAACCATCATTGCCTTACAATTTGGACAGACACGAGTGCGCCAAGCCATGGGCACCATAGCCGTACCAACAGTTTTCGCTCCTGCCTTTGGTCCGCTGGTGGGCGCCTCACTTGCTCAGTATGTCTCTTGGCGTTTGTTATTTTTTATTAATATTCCGCTTATTTTATTGGCACTCACCCTTGGAGCAAAACATTTAAAGAACAACGAAACAACAAAAACAAAATTTAACTTATTTGCATTTTTAGCGTTTTCCATATCGCTTCTTTCGTTTTTTTACCTCACAGAAGCCAGAAACATCAATAACAAAAACCACTTATATATCCTAGCACTTATAGCCGTGATATTTCTCATATTATTCATTGTTTCTAATCAGAAAGCAAAAAACAAATTAATCGTCTTTAGCGGATTTCAAAATGCGCGCTATACATTACTCATGATCATGGGGCTTGTTGCTTCATTTCTTTTTTATAGCTTCCTCGTTTATTTCCCACTAGCCATTGCCATGGAACAAGCCCATGAAAATAGCCTTCTCATCATCGGTGCCCTCCTAGCTCTGCAAGGGGTAGGAGCATGGATCGGAAGGAAATTTATTTACCAAAAATGGAAAGAAAAATCTCTCTTTTTCATGATAGGAATTGGTTTAGTGACATCAAGCCTTGGGTTATTATGCTTCGGCTATAATATAAGCATGGATGGACTTGGATTCTTGCTAAGAGGCATAGGACTTGGCATCGCCACCATTGTCTGCCTTTCCGCCCCCATCCAATATGTCAACAGTTTATACGTCAAAGATACAGCCGTTATCACACGCATATTACAGCAAATAGGTGGTGCCTTAGGGGGTATATTCGCTGGCTTTTTGATCCATTCTCTGACAGAAGAATACTTGTCCTTAAACCAAACATATATCGTATTCTTCATATTCTCTATCGCTGCATTTTTACTGTTTTGCCTAGCCCTCCTCTTATCGCGTAAAGAGAAGAATTCCGATTTATGATATGCTTTATTTGAACACCCTATCCATAACATTGGCAATGGCATATAAAATCATACAGCATTTACCACTTTTCGAGAAACCAACACACTGAGACCTTGACCACAGCCTTCATCATTTTTATGAAAGAACACTAAACCGATAAGCTCCTTAAGCTCTAAAATTGATCACCTCCAGTAACGTACGGTGTTTGTAATTTTATGATACCTCTGTGCTTTTAGATCCCTCTAAAAACCTCTTGAAATATGGGATTTTCTGATCAGACCTTTGCAAAGATCCACGAAATTAAGCACGCATTTCAATGCGGAATAGTTCCATAAATGCGCTAACAGACGCCCTACCGCACCAGCATAGAATATAGAACCCGCCCCCGCGCACGCCCCTATAAATGCTAATCATCTTTTACCACACACCGCGATGTGAAAAATCGCACTGTATTACAAACTTGATAATGTTATTCACCCCTTTTCAAAGTCATTGAATCACTATGCTTTCATAACAGCAATAGGTCCAAATGAAACTGAAGAGACAAAAACAGCTGGTAAAGCAGCATCTTCTCTCCATTTCATTGTTAACTGTTATAAGAAATCTCCCCCACTTTAATAAAAAAGCCCTCTCTCATTGAGAGGGAAATTTTAAAAACATTGAAAATCATGATGCACAATGACAGACAGCAAACCATCTCTAAAAAGACTGTTTCTTGATTTTCACAGCGTACTCTTAGATTTCTCTAACATTTTCCTGCCTTTAGATTTTCCTTATAAAATTTACGGACAAAAGAAGCTTTTCAGAACTCTTTTACACATAACTTCATTGCTTCAAGCTCCCTTACAGACACGATAAACGCGTATATTTCCATCTACCAAGTATGCGAGCTTCACAGCGGATATAATGAAAACAGTCTTTTTATAGAAAACCGTAAGCTTTAACGGAATAAACGAGATTTTAAACTAGCCTCCCGCATTACTCATTACTCTATACCGGTTATGCAAATAAAGAGCCACATCTACTTTTTCTGACAAGCAAAGAACACACACAACATTTAGTAACATGCCATTATTGAAATTCTTGTCACAAAACCTTCCGTTCAGGGATTATGCGCATTGCCTGCTTCCTTCTCTCTAATAAACAATCTGCCAATAAAGAATGTTATTGCAGTTACGATAATACAAAATTATACTTCTGTTCTCATTCTATATTTTTCCAATTATCACGCATTATTCACCCCCTTCACTGCTTCACTGTTATAACAATGAAAGGAGAAAAAAATTAAAACACAATATGGCATTTCTCTTTCACAAATCTTATATAAGCCACAAAATTGTTGCGCGACTTTCTAAGCAAGGTCAGACAATAAAATCATACTCTAAAAACCACTCAACATAGCACTTTTTGATATTACAAAGATACAAAATGCAACTATCGTCTCCGCAAACAATATCTCAGAAAAACAAAATCCCTCCTGCAACAATTAGGGCACTCTCTCAAATATTACCAAAGTACTATTGGCCAGAGAATTTGGATGCCTTATTCTTTTATACACCATCTGCTCCTCATGAGTACCTAAGTGATGATAAAGAAGTCACGATTAAGAAACGACTAGACACAATCAATGTAAAATGCAATGAACCGCTTGAAGTCCTTGGTCCCCTGCTTGGTGATTTTTTGGACAGCGAGTTTCATAAGTTAGTCGGATTCATATTTCAAGACATACCAGAAGATCAAATGCTACAACAGCTTAAAACAGATCAACGTAAAGTTTTAGAAACGTTAAAGAAAGATGGATT
Source organism: Bartonella sp. CL434QHHD (assembly GCF_042195145.1). Taxonomy (NCBI): domain Bacteria; kingdom Pseudomonadati; phylum Pseudomonadota; class Alphaproteobacteria; order Hyphomicrobiales; family Bartonellaceae; genus Bartonella; species Bartonella sp. CL434QHHD. The sequence continues at coordinate 5,581 of NZ_JBHINT010000037.1, forward strand.
AGAATATCAGCGTGGAGGGCATCTTATCAAGAAGGAGTTGACCTCCACACAAGAATTGCAAAAAGCTGGTCTCCTCTCGATGGAAGAGCTAAAAAAACTTATTGCAGAGAAAGAACTTTCAGCAGTAGAAATCGAAATAAATAGAGCATTAGAAAATATAGAAAAAGATCCAAGGGAGGCAGTTCTATTTGCAGCAAATCTGTTGGAAGCCTCTTGCAAAGCTTATCTCGACCACCATTCTATCCCATATGCAGAAAACGCCCGTAATAATCTGCCCGCTTTATGGGAAGAAGTCGTTAAGAAAGCTAAGATCCATCCCGAAGATATGAAGCAAGAAAACTTAAAAAATCAAGATCTAGATGAAAATGACTTAAAAATGATCGCATCCGGTCTGTATCAAATTGTGCGCGGTACTATAAAGTTAAGAAACAAGAAAGGTGCAGCGCACGGCCGCTCAGAAAAGGATTTTGAACTAATCAATCTCAAGCCTCGCCATGCGCGTTTAACTTTTAATGCCGCCCATTCTCTCTCAATTTATATTTTAGAGCTCATGGATCAGCCATAATAAAAAACCATATCACGACTACCAGCATTTTCTCGTGCCATT
>NZ_JBHINT010000028.1:0-1774 GCF_042195145.1 Bartonella sp. CL434QHHD
TAATGGTTTTGAATCTACTTTTAATGCTGTTGATGCTTCTATCACGAATATTCAAAATCAGATTACGAATGCGACAAAAAATAGCCTCGTTAAGCAGGAAGAGAATGAAGGTGCTATCACCATTGGTGAGTCAACAGGTGGTATAGAAATCAATGTTGCAAACGAATCTGGTGATGCTCGTACAATTTCCGGTGTAAAAGCTGCAGAGTGGAGTGATGAAGCTGTTAACAAAGCCCAGCTTGATAAAAGTATAGAGATGATTTCTAATGATATTAATCTCACAAGAGCTGCTGCAGTTCTCTACGATAAAGAAAATGGTGCCATTAATTATGGTAGCGTAACTTTAGGTGGGGTAGATAACCAAGACCCTGTTGCTCTCCATAATGTTAAAGATGGCATAATTGCGCAAGGATCGCATGATGCAATCAATGGGAACCAAATTAATAAAATATCTGGAGATATAGCAAATTATTTTGGTGGTGATGCNAATAAAATATCTGGAGATATAGCAAATTATTTTGGTGGTGATGCTTCATTCGAAAATGGTGCCTTTAAAGGACCAAAATATAGTTTATCTGTTATTGTTGAAGATGGTCAGGTGGCAAAAGCCAATTATCATGACGTTGGCTCAGCTTTGACAGGTCTTGATGCAAATGTGAAGAGTGTGAATACGCATCTGACGAATGTGGTAAACGATGTCAATGAAAAAATCACGAATATTACTCAAGAAGTTAAAGGGGACGCCTTGTTGTGGAACAGTGATGAGCAGGCATTTGTAGCACAGCATGGAGAGGGAAGAACCAATAGCAAAATTAAGTTTCTTGCCAATGGAGATATTTCTGCTAATTCAACCGATGCTATAAATGGTTCGCAACTTTATCTTATGAGCAACCAATTGGCTGCGTATTTTGGTGGTGGCGCTGGCTATAATAATGGAGAATGGACTGCTCCTACTTTCAAGATAGCACAATTCAAGGCTGACGGTAGCTCTGGTGAAAAGAAGAATTATCATAACGTTGCCAGTGCTTTTGACGGCGTGAGTGAGAGTATGTCTAAGATAAACGACCGCATTCAAAATGTTGAAAACAATGTCTCGTCTAATGGTTTAAATTGGAATGAGCAGAAAAAAGCTTATGACGCTAGCCATGATGGTCAACCAAGTAAGATTATCAATGTAGCAGATGGTAAAATTGTAGAAGGGTCAAAAGATGCAGTCAATGGCGGACAGCTTTGGGAGACCAACGAACGTATCACTGGCGTTGAAAAAGATATTAAGCATATTGAAAACAGAGTCGACAATATTTCCACTACGGTTACGAATATTGGTGAAACGGTTTTCAATATTGAAGACAGAGTTGATAATATTGAGAACACGGTTAATAATCTTTCTGATGGCGCAGTTAACTATGATAAAGATGGAGAAGGAAACAAAACCAATAGGATCACTTTAGAGGGTGGAGATTCCAGTGAACCTGTTTTAATTGATAATGTTGCGGATGGCCGTATTGAGAAGGACTCGAAAGAAGCTGTGAATGGTGGTCAACTGCATGATTACACTCAGCAACAGATGAAAATTGTTCTCGATGATGCAAAAAAATATACGGATAGTCGGGTGGATAATATTGTTATTAATGCCATTGATGATGCTGTTGATCGGTCTGACCGATATACAGATATGAAGTTTAATATTTTAAGTTATGATATTAAGAGCGTACGGAAAGAGGCAAGGCAAGCAGCTGCCGTTGGTCTAGCAGTATCCAACCTACGTTACTTC
>NZ_JBHINT010000038.1:0-17736 GCF_042195145.1 Bartonella sp. CL434QHHD
ATGGCAAGAGGCAATGGAGCAAGCCAAGGGTAAAGCTGAGGTTATTATAGCAAAACAACGCCATGGTCCGACAGGAATCGTTCCCCTTGCTTTTCAATCCGACTTTACATGCTTTAGTGATTTGGAAAAATAGGAGCAGAAAAATGCGTTAAAGAGAGCTTTAAATACCCTTTGAAAGGCATTTGAAGACCCTTTGAGAACATCTTTAAAACTCTTTGAGAAAAAATAAATTGGTACAAAACCTAGTGGCAAAATATACAAAACCCGCTGGCAAGCTACACCCGCTGGCAAGCTACAATCATGTAAAAGAAAATAAATTGATACAAAACCTAGTGGCAAAATATACAAAACCCGCTGGCAAGCTACAACGATAAAAATGCTGTGGCGGAGGGGGTGGGATTCGAACCCACGGTACAGTCTCCTGCACGCCGGTTTTCAAGACCGGTGCCTTAAACCGCTCGGCCACCCCTCCAAACTAGATATGCTTTTTGACAAATTTCTTGTAAAAGGTCAATCATTTTAATACGCATTTTAAAGCGTTCTTTGTAAAACTATTTAAGTTTCAATTAAAATAATTTTTCATAAGTTAATTCTTTGAGTGTGTTATCTAAGAGTTTCATTTCTAAACATGGTAGTTTTTTCTGAAAAAATGAAAGGTAATTATGATATTTATCATTTTTTTCCTGTTTAAAAGTTTTTTATAAAGCAATATTTTTTAAAAGTTCTAACAATCGTTTTCGTAATAATAAGAAATGTTTAGTTGAAAATGTTTGATAAATTATATTAAATTCCGGTCGTGTATTTTTGAATTATTTTACCTTTCCAGATATTTATTTTATTTAGATCGTTCATATTGGCGAAAAGAAAATGTTATTACTCTAACAGTTTATGAGAGATAAATTTGTAAGAATGACATATATATTCAAGGAAAGTTTTTATTGAGTTTAAATTAAGTACAATTCAATAAGAAAGCTCTTTAAAAGATTTTAATTTTTTAAATAAAAATATTCAGATATTTAGTGCGTCTAAAGAGTACCTTGGAGGGAATGGCTGATTTGCACTATTTGAATAAAATTTTATGTAAGATTTGCATCGATAGTTTAAAATTTCTTCTAGATATGACTGGAAATTAGGTATATTTATAATGCTTTTTCTGTGGGATAAGCAAAAAGTTAATTTGAATGGAAGAAAAAATTATTGAGCAATACACTTAGATCAATAGATAATTTGTTAAGGTATTACATAGTTTTTCAAGAATAGAACTTAAAAATGCTAAATTATGCAGAAGCAGAAAGCATAAACTTTAACAGACAAGGTTTTAAAAGCCGATTCATTTACAAACATGTGTAAAATAAAAAATGGTGCCCCCAGAGAGCGAATCAGGCTTTAGCAACAAGATTCAAAGTATATAAAGATGTGTAAGGGCGTATTGATGTCTATAGCTTTTTATGATTCAATAAAAAAAGTAAGTATTAAAGAAAAAATCTCAAATCAGAAATTAAAGGTGGTCTAAAAGGTGGACCCAAAAAGGTGGACGAGCAATGCTTGAAAAGGTGGACGAGAGGGGACGTTAAGTGAGGGCGATTCATCGGTTATCAGCATCATTCGTAAAGACGTCTCCGCAGGGTAAATATTGTGACGGGGCAGGGCTATGGTTGAATGTTCGAAAAGACAATACACGCTCTTGGTTTTTTCGCTATACGCACTACAATAAGCGCCGTGAAATGGGACTTGGTCCTGTTACAAAACTCTCTTTAAAAGAAGCGCGTGAGCTTGCTAGGCATTATAGTGATATTCTTAAAGAAGGCAATGATCCTATTGTCTTTCGAGAACAGACTATTTTAAAACAGCAAAGCAATATTTTTCAAGAAATTGCAAAAGCGGCTTTTGAAAGCAAAAAAGCAGAGTTGAAAAATGAAGGTAAAAACGGCCGCTGGTTTTCTCCACTAGAGTTGCACGTGATTCCACACATAGGTAATTTACCTATAGAAAAATTAACAGCCAATATTATTTGCAATGTTCTCTCACCCCTTTGGCATGAAAAAGCAGACACAGCGCGAAAAGCACTTAACCGTATCAATATTTGTTTGAAATATGCAGCGGCTCTTGGTTTAGATGTTGATCTACAGGCTTGTATGAAGGCACGCGCTCTTTTAGGAAAACCACGTGCGACATCAACAAATATTCCTGCTATGCCATGGCAAGAGGTTCCGGCATTTTATCAAAGCTTGGATGATAAGATCCTTTCAAATTTAGCACTGAAGTTACTCATTTTGACGGGAGCACGGTCATATCCATTGCGCTATTTGCGCCTTGAACAAATTGATAAAAATATATGGACGATACCAAAAGAAAACATGAAAGGTATTGTAGGGAAAGTTTCAGACTTTCGCGTGCCACTAAGTGGTGAAGCTTTGAGAGTTATTGAAAAAACTCTCCCCTTTGAAAAGAATGGTTTTCTCTTTTCTGGTCTTACAGGCAACCCCATTTCTGATGCCACCATGGCAAAGTATATGACAGTTTGTAGTTTGACTTATCGTCCCCATGGTTTTCGTTCAAGCTTACGGGATTGGATAGCAGAGACAACGTCAACACCATTTGAGATTGCCGAAACTGTTCTTGCCCATTCAGTTGGGAGTTCAGTGACAAAAGCTTATATGCGAACGGATTTTTTAGAACAGCGACATGTTCTCTTGGAACAGTGGGCGTCATTTATAACAGGATAGAATTCTTACAATTACCTCTGCAGTGTTTTTAGCTATTTTGAAGAGAAATTTGATATGTCCAATTCTGTGAAAATAACTGTTTTAAATGTGTAAAGCTATTATTGATAGCCTCCATGAGACGAGCAAAATTAAGAAACCATTTTCTAAAGAATTTCGCGCGTCTCAGAGTATGTTTAGAGTCGGATATTTGGTTTTTGTGTAAAAATACTTACTAATGCATCCATAATACGTGAAAAATCAAGCGCTAATAAGAGTATAATGAGTACAATCCATTTCGTATAACGCGACATCATTTTTACACTTTTGTAGGTCATGATGATTTCTTGAAGTATTTCTTTTTCTGCTTCCGTAAGCTCTGTATCGTCTTGTGTTTTTTTTCTAGCCATGTTTCCACCCACACACGCGTTCACCTAGATTATTGTGCTTTAAGATCTCTCTTGCTAAGTTTGAACTGATGGCGTTCAGATCTTGCTTATCTAAATAAATTGGCAACCAGCCAACACAAGAAGAAGCATATTTATTTGTCGCGCAACCAGTCAGAGAGAGCAGCACGCACATCAGCATCACTTTTTTGATTAACTTCACTTTCCACCTCCAGACGTGTTTTGGCTGCTTTTAAAGCTTTTTCTGTTTGCTTTTGTTGCTCTGCTTTTTTCCCAAGAGTAAAAGCTCTTGCTAATGCAATAAAAAAAGCGACTAAAGCCGCGCCTGTTATCATCAGATTTCTTTTCATCCATAAGATCATAGACGATGCTCCTGAAAGCGTTTAGCAACAAAGAAAATACCAGCACATGCGGCTAAAATCATAATGGTGGCCAAAGCCCATTGGATGGGTCCATTTCCTGCTAATAAGCCTCCAAGCCCAGAAAAAGAACCAATAATCGGTGCCAATGCTTCGGCTTTGAAAACCCCCGTTGGTGCTTGCGTTTCTACTGTTTGATAATTGGAGGAAACAAAAGCCCCTTTCGCCCATAAGCCTGTTTCTGCCGCACGCCGGTGTGCTAGACCTTCAAGACGCTTACCGCCTGCTTTGGTCCATTTCTGTAGTTCGGCAGGGACAGCTTCATATTCACCTTGATTAAGCTTTTTTAACAGTGTCGAGTTACAAAAGGCTGTTGTTCCTACATTATAGCAAAAGGACACTAACGCCGCGAATTGTTCATCTGTTAATGAAACTGTAACAGCGCGTTCAACGACATTTTCAAATTGTCTTAAGTCTTGGCAAAGAAGTTCTTCTGCTTGCTTTTCCGTGATGGTCATGCCTTCGTAAATAAAAGGCTTTCCAGCATTGTTTGTATGTCCATAACCTATTGTCCACACACCAATGGTATCTTTGTAGGCGTTTAAACGCAAGTCTTCCCATTGTTTGATAAGTGCTAGCCCTTCTGATGATATTTTTCGCATATGCTTCTCCATAAAAAAAGCTCCGCAAAAAGCAGAGCTGGATTAAAAAATTGACATCTTTCTCATTCGGAAAGATAGCTTGGTTAAGCTTCATGTCACTTTTTCATTGGAATAAAAGAAGATTTTTTCTCAACTTTTAATTTCTTTCTTGACAAATATTCGTTTATAAACGAATATACATCATGTTTGAAATACGTCACTACCTTACTTCTGATGGCAAAGACTTGATAGCTGATTGGCTGCGAAAGCTCCGTGATATGCAGGCTAAAACTGCAATTATTCGCCGCCTTAATCGTTTAGAGCAGGGAAACTTTGGCGATTTCAAGCCGCTTCGTGAGGGTGTTCATGAATTGCGTATTAATGTTGGTCCTGGCTACCGAGTTTATTATGTCCAATCTGGAAAGACCGTATTGTTGCTATTATGCGGTGGCAGCAAAAAAACACAAGAGACTGATATCACTCGTGCATGTGCTTGCTGGCGTGATTGGCAAAACCGTGAAGATTAAAGGAGTGCAAAAATGAAAGACCGTAACCATGATGATGCAATGGCAGAAATATTCCGTGATGATCCTGAGTTGGCAGCAGCTACCCTTGATGCAATCCTAGCAGATGGTGATCAGGGTGAGCTGCTTGTAACTCTACGCCAAATGGCCAAAGCTTATGGTGGTGTTCAAGCTGTAGCTAAAGCAGCCAACTTGAACCCAACACAACTTTACCGTACACTTTCAGAAAAAGGTAATCCAGAGTTCCGCAGCTTGAATGCTTTACTGCGTACCATGGGGTTTCGTTTGGCTGTACAGCCTCTTGAACGACCAGTTCCACACGTGTAACTTTAGTGTTCACTCCCCACCTTTAAAGATGGGGAAGGGAGGTATTTAAGCAACCTTTTTAATGGGAGGCTCCAAATTTTGTTCATAAGTTCGCAACAAAGAATCCATACGATGTGGAAGTTCTGAAGCTCCAAAATCTGTCAAAATTGCCAAGATTTTTGTAATATTGGGCACGTCATCTTGAAGCTTTAAAACCAGAGCATCTACGACCGATTCCATAACCTCAACTATAGCATTGCAGTCCTCATCTCCAATGCCTCGATGGTTAGAAAGCTTAAACAACGACAGCCACAAATCGCATAAGAAGTCGACACTGCTATTCATTGCACACCCCCAAAGATTTGTTCTCTCAAACATGCCAATCCTCTGGAGGTGATTTTCGTTGAAGGCAGCACCTTTTCTGTACCATCTGGTCTTTGAATGGTGATAGCAGGGCAATCCATGAATCCTTTCTTGATCTTATCCTGATAAGGTAACAGAGGCGCCCCTGGAGCCCGTCGATACACCCAATCATGTTTACGCAAGTAATCTGTTAAGTCCTTTGGTCTTACTTCCAACATCTTTGCTGCTTCAATCAGACCGAACAAACCATCAGAGCGTTTTAAACCTTCCAAAGCTTTTGCTTTTGGCGCTAATTCAGCAATGGTGTTATCCTTTTGCTCGATTTGGCTTTGTAGATGATTCAAGACGCCAAGCAATGCCTCCGGTTTGGAGTAGTCAACTTGTGGTGTTGCTACTTGCTTCAAAAGCCGTTCACATTTGATAAAGTATAAACGAGCTTCTCTACCTTTCTTATTATTCTCAAGCATAGAAAGCTCTTTGGCTACACTTAAAGTCAGATGATAATCTTTACGATTGTGACCACCTCTGCCTTTGCTCGCCAAATTTGGCGACCAAACAAAGTCTTGATTTTCTAATAAATTATATTTTTTGATACGATCAGTAATCCAATTGGAAAAATCTTTACCTATTTCCAAAAACGCATGTAATTCACGTGCGTTGACTGTTTGAACGATATCACCATTAATCGTGGTTTGATGTATATCAATTAAATACTGTGCCATAATTTGGCTCCTATGTGCTTAAAGGTTTCTTAATGACACTCAATTAAAGAGCGCCGGGTGCTAAGAAACACGGCACATAGCCCGTCGTTACGCCTTTCCCAAAAGGGTATTGTATAGCATAACCACACCCGACAATATCATTATATGCTTGTAGCATACAACGAGTCAAAGTTTTTAATTGGCGGTGAAAAGATTGTTTCGGCAATCTATCCGCTATGTGTTTAAGGTGTTTCTTAGGCACCTGATTCGATTATTCATATTGTCGTCACATTGTCAAGCTGCTTTCGAGATTTTTTACGTTTTTACTAATTTGACTTATCTATCCTCTTCGTCCATATGGATGACGCCTTCGCCTTCGTCGCATGCGTTTGGTGGGGCGTTTGGATCAAGGGTATCATCCTTGTCTGGTGTTGTGTTTGCAACGTTTCCAGCTGTGTCTTCTTGGGCTTCATCAAAAAGTTCGCACTCTATTTTTGTTGTGTAACCACCCGTTTTATCAAGTTTGTGCTTAACACTTTTGATGCGCCATTCTGCTGGAATATAGGGGCGGAAAGGGGGCTCTTGAACAAGTTTTGCTTCTGCTTGTACAAACGGATCACCACCGATATCACATGAGAAAGAAGACTTACCGCGTGATGATTTATTGCGATAAGCAGCAATGGCTGCAACAGCCTCTGATTGGTTATGGTAGGTGTATTTGAGTTCATGAAACGGCGGATTACCAACTTTGACTTCTTTTTTTTCACCACTGCGTAAATCATGATAGGTTGCGAGAACACCGCCTTTTTTCTCTTTGTCTTCTTCTTGCTTTTCCGATTCTTTTTCTGCTTTTTCTGATTCAGATGATGATGCTCTGTCACTGTTATCCATATGGATAAAGTTTTCATCATCATCAATCTCTTCTGGTTCTCGTGCATCAGCCGCGGCTTTTTGGTCGTCTCCCACATCTGTTTCTAAGCCATTGGCTGCACCTGCTTCATCCCGTGCGCTGTATTTAAAATCCCAAGAGGTGCAATGTTTCTCATGAATAACAACAATAGGGAGTGTTTCACCGGTGATGGCTTTGCCTTCACCCCGTTTGGCGAGCACCAGTTTGCCATCAACGGGCTTTGCTACCGCATCATATTCCCCTGCGAGGCGTGCAGCAAAAGCCATATCACTTTCTGATGTTTGATCAATATGACGCACAACGATTTTTGCAAGAGAAGGATCAACCTTTGGTGTATAGCCATTACGCTCTGCTATCTCTTGAACAATACTGCCAAGGGTTTGCTGGTGATAGGATTGGCTTTTGGGGGTTCTGTAAGACGTGTTCATTGATGCGGCGCGCCCTGTCACGCTTAAGCTTTGTGGTGGGCTGCTCACAGAGATTTCGTCTATCAGATAGGATCCCATATCGCGGTTTTTCCCGCCTTCATAGCCAAGTTTTATGGAAATAACTGTCCCGATAAGAGGAATATCAAGAAAGCCGTTATCACTGTCACGTGCGCGGTCATCAAGCTCTATAGTGATACGATCACTTTTGTTTTCTGCTTCATCGGTAATTTCAATCGACAAAACATAGTCCATCAGCATTCTTGTGATGTCCTCTCCATTTGCCAGAACTGTGCAAAAAGGTTTCATGATTGACTGCCCCAAATTCTGATTACCGGTGTGGCTTTCGGATAGGGGAGGGTTGGCAAAACGATTGTGATGCCTGCTTTTAAGATGGGTCCATAGTCTGCAAGACCAAAATTTGCTGCATAAACGCGTTCAACAGCAAGGGCTTGTTGACCTTTGGCATAATATCTCCAGCAAATGGCATCAACCATATCGCCTTCTTTTGTCACGTAAAGATCACTCATAGCTCTTCACCATATTCTCTCAACTTTATTGTAAATTCTTGTTTTTTGGGGGTGCCATTATGATGAAAAACGCTTTGTTTTTCCTCTACAGAAAGAATGACAAACTTACCTAAGATTTTGCCTTGACCGGTCACAAGAATGTGAGGTCCCATATGCGCTATTTGTCGTAAATATTCGAGCTGTCTGTGACCACCTTTGAAATCTGGATAAATCACGCCTGCTAAAGAAAATTCCGCATTTGCAACAGCAGGCAATTGAAGAGCAGCCTTTCTCCCCAATCGTCCTTGCTCTACCCATGGAACCCCATAAGACATATCAAGTGTTTGATAAGCTGCTGTTTCAATCGAAAAAATAAAACCACCCAAAGCTAACATCATGGTATTTAATCCGAAAGGCTAGAGGCTATGGCTAAACGTTGCTGTTTTGCATAGCGTTCAAGTGCTTGATTGACAGCGTCTCTGATTTCGTCCTTGAGACCATTGGGGACGGAAATATTTAGATTTGTAATGGTTACACGGGCGTCTACTTCAACGGGCTTATGAACCGTAATTGGCTTTGGAGCTTTAAAGGCACCTACTTTATTTGTTGCCTGCATTTGTCCTGTTTCAACGATACTTGTATTAAAACCACTCTTGCGTTTTTCAGGTGGGGTATTTGTAACCACTGCTGTATCCAGCATTCTTTTTGCCTGTGTATTGGTTTCTTCGGTAAAGGTTTTAATGGTCTGCGTTGAAGTCTTGTCTATTGAAACATTAAACCCTAACTTTTCTTTCACCCAATTAGGCATCCAACTGGTTAATTTCTTCATCATATTGCCAAAACCGTTATACAGATCATCCCATTTGCTTTTGATGCCCTCCCAAAGCCCATTAATAAGATTGGAGCCTATTTCCATTAAATCGACACCAAACAGCCATTCAATGAGTTCATTGATTTTTTTCGAAATCCAAGTCAGTGGTGAAAAGTTTTTAAAGAACGTCAAGAGGTTATTGAAAACATTACTACATAAGCTGTAAAAAGAATCCCATAGCTTGCTTATAAAGCTTATGACTGTATCCCAATGTTTGTAGAGCAGATATCCGGCAGCAACAAGAGCTGCAATGCCACCAATAATCCAGCCAATAGGTGTGGTCATGATTGCGATACCAAGCGATATAAAAGCAGAACTAACGGCAGTTATTGCTGGAATGAGTGAAGCTATAAGAACTGCCCCAACCGCGGCTAAAGATGCTGCTACCCAACCATTGAGTTTGTCCCAATATTGATAGAGGACAAAGAGCGCTGCAATGCCACCCATTAACCAACCGATAGGTGTCGTCATAATTGTGATACCAAGGCTAACAAACGCTGCTCCCGCTGCGGCTAATGCGGCAATGAGTGGACCAAAAATGAACGAACCAAGTGCCACAAGTCCTACCTTAAAGAGGGTTATTTCACCAATCAGAGGTTCTAGCCATTGGAACCAGCCTTTAATCCTCTCTGTGAGATCACTGATGCCTTTTCTTAAATCAGAGGTAGGATTAAGCAAATCATTAAGGACTTTTTTTAAGGTTTTTGCCCAGCTCGCAACAGTTGTTTGAATGAGGTCGCGGTTTTCATCAATCAACTTTGAAAAACCGTCAATCATATCATTAATCACGGGCATGAAACGCGCGCCAATAAAGCTCGCGATACCGCCTATTTTTTTCTTAAAAGCACCAAGCTTGTCACTTAAATCTGCTGCATAGCGTGCAACATCGGCACCTATCAGCCATTTTCCTTTTCGCGCCTTTGCAAACAGCTCTTTAATGGGTGCCATGCCTTGTGCAAGCATGGTCGCCATTTCTTTGCCATCACCCCCAAACAGCAGAGCGGCAATATGCTGTCTTTGTGCTTGGCTTTTCATCTTACTCATCTTGTCGGTAATTTCTTCTAACAAGACAGAAGTGGATTTGAGTTTTCCAGAAGTGTTTTTGACAGAAATGCCAAGCGCTTCAAAGCCCATCATGCCTCTTTTTTGTCCAGCATAGGCTTGTGCTGAACGCCTATTTAAAACCGCTAAGGATTGTTGAAAAAGTTCGGCAGAAGTGCCTGAATTATCGGCTGCATCACCCCATAATTGAAGTGATGCAACACTCATATTTAAATGGTGTGATGCGTGATAAAGACTATCTCCCAGATGCATGGTTTTCATGGTGAGGGCGGCTACACTTGCCACAAGACCACCACCAGCAAGCCCTAAGACACCGGTAAAGACTGAAGCACGACTTGCCGCTGTGCTAAGAGCACTTTGAACGCCATGAAGGCTTTTTGTCATGTTTTTGACAGCAGCAGAAAAGCGCGGAATACCCAAACTATGTGAGAGTGTTTTTGACAATGTATTAAATTGTTTTTGTACACGTTTAAGAGGTGTGGTGAGTTCGTCTTCAAGAGACAATTTCACCTTTGCATCAGCAACTTTTTCACTCATTTTGTCTTATACCTTTCTGCTGCTTGATTTCGCCAGAATATGAGTTCTTGCGGTTCCATTTCCATCATCTTTGAAAGGGACCAATGGAACACAATGGTAATATCGGCTATGAGTTTAGCGGCGGTTTCCCAGTCGAGGTATCCCGCCGCTTGATAAAAGACTCCAAAATCTCTCCAATGCTCGACAAGTCATTAATATCGAGTTCTCCAACCGCTTCATGTGCCCATCCAGAAAGGCGTGCAATCATAGCGATTGTTTGCTCTATGCCTTCTTTTTTGTCGATTGCTTGCACATCTTTTGTTTTGGGGCGCTGTAAGGTAATTGTGGTGTGCTCTTTTCCTTCAAAAGTAACAGGTATCAATAATTTAAATGTGTAATGCTTGTTTGGACTGTCATTTTATAATCCTATATTTTCTCTATGGTCTGCGAGTTGATTGACGCCATTGAATTTTCTCACCAAGTTGAGGACATCTATCTCAACGATTTCAACGTCCTTCTGGACATATTTGAAATACTGCAATGTGAAGGTAGTTGTGGATGTTGCTTTGCTGCCCGGTTGCCATTCTGCCATTTCAAAGCCTTTGCATAGTCCTCTCATGGTAATGACAACACCTTCTGCGGGTGTGCCTTGCGCTTGCATTGAACTTCGTAATGAGATATCGATATCTGTGCGCCCAAACAGTGCCATCAATTCTGGAGAGCAATCAGAAATGGTCATGCTAAGTGTGAGGGTTTCAAGACCAAGGTCAACTTCAATAGAGCTATCCATGCCTCCGCCACGATAGCTTTCAACAACCAAGTTCAAATTCGGTAATGTTACGCTTTCACATTTTGCTTGATAGGGAATGCCGTCGACAAAAATGTTAAAATATTTCAAAACTCTTGGTAAAACGGGGATAGCCATTAAAAAATCTCCTCTAAGTAATCATTTACAATGCGTGAACGGAATGTGATGTGTTCTGCTGGTGTTGTTGGTGTGAATTCGACATTGAAATAGACTCTGCCGCCTTCAATGGCGCTTGCTGTATTCAACTCTAGATCAGGCGTACAACGCCCACCAAGAATGGCGCCTTGTGCTTTCAAATCACGCAAATAGGCATTGACGCTTTCACTGACATCATTCATGTAGGTCTTTTTGATATTGCGGTCGACAGCCCATAGATGTCCGCGCAAAATGGCATCATTGATCATATCTGCGGTGCGTACTACGGATAAGAAAGAAAATTTTGTATCACTTGAGAGTGTGCGATTACCCCAGAGGCGATAACCATTTTCGCGGATAATTGTTGTGATGTTTTGTTCATTGAGAAGGTTGGCACGGCTTGATCTATCACCAATGGAAAAATCAATGGGGCGCGTAATACCAACAATGCCATTGATCACTTTGTTGGAAGGAGAATGCCAAAAACCGTGTGTAAAATCAGTTTTGGCAATGACACCAGCAACTGCTGCACTTGCTGGCTGTTCTATGATCTTTCCATCACGATTTACCTTTACAAATGGGTCAACTATGATGGCGCGCTTTGAATCAAAATCCTTTGCTGTGCTAAGTGCTGCTTCATCTGTGCTGTTTGGTGCATCAAGCACCACAATAGCACGCAGACGCTCTGCAATGCCAATGAGTTCTGCCGCTACAGAATTAGAGGTTGTACTGATTTTGGCTTTGGCTGTCGCACCAGTGCCATCTCCTTCAATCGTCACATTTGGGGCGGTTTGATAATCAAAGCCACTGTCCTTAATGACAATAGAAGTTATTTTTCCATCTTTCAGGATTGCTTCTGCTTCTGCCCCGCCGGCAATTTTAACAGTTGCTTGAGTGTAACCGCTTCCTTGGTTTATCACATCAATCTTGCTAAGACTGATAGGGCGTTTGTGTGTAAAGCCTGGAGCGATGAGAATGCGTGGTGTTTGTCCCACAATGGATTGTGCTCCAATCAAAGCATGAACACCTTCATAAGCACCATTTGCGTTCACACCGCCTAGAACATTGGTGAGTGTTGCATTTCCATTGTCACCTTCGTTCACGCGCACTACAACAACAATTGCCCCTACTTGTTTAAAAATAAGATCAAGGGCATTGGGTAAGGTACCTTGACGCTTACCCGTTTTATCCAGTTTAGCGGCTTGTGAAAGTGAACCCGAAATCAAAACCGGTGTGTTGAGAGGGAATGCTTGTTCATCGGCATCGGGTGCTGTGCCAACAATCCCGATAACTGCCGATTGTACCGCGCGAAGGGGGCGGGTGCCGTCGTCAACTTCAACGACTTCAACACCGTGTAGAAAACCTGTTGCCATTTTATACTCCTTTAAATGGTTGGCTAATGAAATGAATGGGAAAAAAATGAGGGGGTGATTGCTGTATTTGTTAGACCGGCATAATGATAAAAAATTATCGAAAATAGCTTGACATTATTTATGCAATGTGTATTTTCGAATCAGGTGCCTCAAAAACACCTTGACGATAAGCGGGTGGATTGCCGAAACAGTCTTTTTTCCGCAGATTAAAAGCTTTGACTCATTATATGCGTATAGCATATAAATGGCTTGTCGGGTGTGGTTACGCTATACAATACCCTTTGGGGGAAAGCATAACGACGGACTTATCGCCGTGTTTTTGAGCACCCGGCACTCTTTTATCGAGTGTCAATCAAAAACATTTAACGATAAGGAGTTCTCATGAACACTCTTATAAAAATTACAGAACAAGTCATTGATGGCGATACTGTCCAGACAGTAAACGCACGTGACTTGCATACATTTTTAGAAGTTAAAACCAGTTTTAAAGATTGGATTATTCGTCGTATTAAAGAATGTAAATTTAAAGAAGGTTATAGCTTTTGCTCTTTTTTGAGCGAAAGTTCAGGAGGTCGTCCTTCTAAAGAATACTACATTACGTTAGACATGGCTAAACACCTTTCAATGATAGAGCGTAATGATAAAGGGCATGAAGCGCGTCAATACTTTATCAAATGTGAACGGCTTTTGAAACAAGTAGCAACACCGCAAGTCGACTACTCCAAACCCGAGGCATTGCTTGGTGTCTTGAATCACTTACAAAGTCAAATAGAGCAAAAAAATCATGTTATTGCAGAATTAGCACCAAAAGCAAAAGCTTTGGATGGCTTAAAACGCTCTGATGGTTTGTTCGGTCTTATTGAAGCAGCAAAGATGTTAGAGGTACGACCAAAGGATTTAACTGATTACTTGCGTAAACATGACTGGGTGTATCGACGTGCTCCAGGGGCGCCTCTGTTACCTTATCAGGACAAGATCAAGAAAGGATTTATGGATTGTCCCGCTATTACCATTCAAAGACCGGATGGTACAGAAAAGGTGCTGCCTTCAACGAAAATCACATCTAGAGGATTAGCTTGTTTGAGAGAACAAATCCATGGAGGTGTACAATGAACACCAGTATCGACTTTTTATGTGATTTATGGATGGCTTTGTTTCAATTTTCTGATCGTGATGATGTCGAAGATAAGGCTTTTAATGCTCTCATTGAGACCATGGATGCAATAGAAAAAGCTTTGATTTTAAAACTTCAAGATGAATCACCAAACGCACTCAGAGTTCTGGCAATGATTACAAATTTTGGATCTTTAAAACCTCCTTCTATTATGGAGCCTTTGTTGAAAGCTTACGATCCGAGTTTGAAAAATTCTGTTAAGAAAGCTGCTTAACTTTAAAAACATGATTTTATCTCCTCGTCTTTGAGGCGGGGAGGTAGTTAATGGCTCTGTTCCATTTGTATATCCACTTTATTAGCTGTTAATGTTGGAATAGAAGAGACATCAATGTCCCTCAAGGCATGCCATGTATCATAATTGGCTTGAAGCTGTAGCCAAAGGGCTGGTCCATTTCCTAACAATTTACCAATGCGAGCTGCTGTTACGGCTGTGACTGGACGTTCTCCTTTAAGGATACCGTGCAAGTGCTGGCGTGATATTTGAAGAATCCTAGCAATTTCGGTTTTGCTTGCATTTAAATGTTCTAAGGATTCAGCTAAAATTTCTCCTGGATGAGAAGGACAACGATTAGGATTACGTGTGGTCATGGATAGTTTCCTTTACAAATCTTAAAACCTTCAGTGGTATTGCTCTAGATCAACATGGTAAACGTGTCTGTCTTTAAATTCAAAAGTGATACACCAAGGACCATTGATATGAATTGTGTAGCGAGTTGGAGTAAAGCCTTTAAGCATATGAAAATTATAACCTGGTACATTGATATCACTAACTTGAGAAGCAGCGTCAAGGGCATCAAGACGGCGAATAATACGCTGTTGAAGCCTGCTATCAATCTTACTTTTTCCTGTTTCCCAGAGAGATTGGAGGTCTTTATTTTTAAATGTTTTGATCATAGCAAACTCAACAACTTTATTTTAAGTAAGATGTAATGTATTAAGTGACAATTGTCAACAAAAATGTTACAATTTAATATGATTGATGCCAACACTGTGGAACTACAAGAATTTAAGAAATGAATATCAAACCAATTCGTACAGAGAGAGATTATCAAGAAGCTTTAGAGATTGTGTCTGCAATGTTTGATAAGCAGCCAGAAGTTAATACTCCAGAATTTGATAGAATGAAAACTCTTGTTTTGTTAATTGAAGCTTATGAAACAGAACACTATCCTGTTTCTCCACCTCATGCGTAAAGAGAAGAATAGGTGCATGGAGGGGATAAATTTGCACGTTAACATCAAGGATTTTACGACCATACCAACGGCTGTCTGATCAAATATTGCTAAAAACTTAGATCCCTTGCCATTCTTAATAAAGTGAATACGAAGTTTAAATTCTATTGTCATTTTGCTCTCCAAATTAATGAAGAGACCATAACAATCATCTACACTCTCTCATAAGACTGACACTGTCAGTCAAAAAGCCCTTTAAAAGGGCTTTGAAAGAGCGATAAAAGGACTTAAAAACATGTAAGCCAGCTTATACAACAGCTATCCATTTGACTTGTGTCATATCTTGGTTACTTGTGCATTCATTTATTCTTTCCATAATCTTATAAGAACAGCGCCATCAGCACCAGCACCGCTGTAATGCCCATCCCCGTTAGCACCAGCACCTCCACCCCCAAAACCACGCCCTGCTTTTCCTGAAGTATGGTAACCATCTCCCGTTCCTCCAGCGCCACCCCTTGATGTATCGCCCCCAGCATCACCTCCGTTACCACTCATTTCTGCATCAATTCCTTTCGTTCCAGCATAACCATTTCCGCCTTTGGCAAGTCCTAAGAGACCATCTGTTGCCCAA
The DNA here is from genome assembly GCF_042195145.1 of Bartonella sp. CL434QHHD. Taxonomy (NCBI): domain Bacteria; kingdom Pseudomonadati; phylum Pseudomonadota; class Alphaproteobacteria; order Hyphomicrobiales; family Bartonellaceae; genus Bartonella; species Bartonella sp. CL434QHHD. Next base: position 15,590 of record NZ_JBHINT010000038.1, read on the forward strand.
CCAAAGTTCCCGCCAACTCCTCCAGTACCACCAGAACCTGAGTAACGGGATGATGGGCTGGAATAATAAGCACCTCCACCACCTTTTCCTCCTGTAGCTGTCATAAAATTTTTGCCAACGGTTGTTGTGCCTCCAGAATTTCCTGTCGCACCATGCTTTGCAACAGAAGTTCCTCCTTTACCAATGATGATATCCTCATGCCCGTTTAAACTGGCTTTATAGCCGTACCACACGGAACAACCTCCACCTCCTCCACCGCCGCCTAAGCAATAAGACCAAGAGCAACCACCACTACCGCCGCCACCCCAGGCTGTAATTTCGACTTTGGTTTTATCCGTGACCCAGTTGGGCCATTCAATTTTCCCATCTTGCGTATAAAGCAATTCAGCATCGGCAATAATGAGTTTATTAATCAAATCTTTTTTGATGTTTTTAATTTCCTGCTTGAGAATATCTATTTCTGATTTCGTATAAACAAGTTCTCCATCGACTCTCAAAGGTCCTTTAAGTGAGCTTCCGCTTGTACTTAAGTTAGTGATCATTTTGTTATTATGGGTAATATTCAATGATGTGTTTCCCAACAGTTCTAAGCCACCACTCATAGTGACTTTGCTGGTAAATTTATTGTAATTCTGCCACTCATTTGGACTTGTGAGGCGTCCATAGCTTGTCAGATCTTCATTAATCTTGGCTCTAAAATCATCAAGCCCCACAATATCTTCGGTTTTATGTTGATGTGCGCCTAACAGTGAGACAGCACTGCCAAAGGTGAAGTTATTATTGCTTGATTTATAGAGAACATAATTATTTGCGGCATCTTTTGCCCCCTCGATATCGCTTAAATCAGCAAATGAGAAGGTTTTATCGGCTGCCATTTTGCCTTTGAGAGCCGCTTCAAGATCGGCAACATCACTTATTGTATGCGTGTGTTTTAAAGGTGCTTTTCCCTCTACCTTTTCCTCAACATCTGCAATGGCTTGATCAATTTTGGTCAAGTTTTCGCGCAAGATTGGGAATTCAGAACTGATAAAGCGACCTTCTTTCGGCAATTCCATGTCGAGTTTTTTGGTTTTTGTCATCTCTCATTTTCCCCTCATAATATGCCGGCGCCAAAATCACGCACCATTGACCGTGCCGCCGGTCCACCGGTAAGCGTGAGTTTCAAGCGCGCTTGTTTGGCGCCTTTATCACTGCTGGTAAATTTTCGTTCTGTCCAAAGCGGTTCAGCGAGTTGTTCTGTTTCNCGTTCTGTCCAAAGCGGTTCAGCGAGTTGTTCTGTTTCGTCAAGTTTCAAAGGGGTGAAAGCACCATCATCCAGCTGCATCTCCAGTGAAAAGGTTGCACCGCCCGGTAAAAAGGTTTTGATATAGCTGGTCAATCTTGCTTTTTCACCAAAGGAAAAAGCACGCGTGACATAGGTAGCTTCCTTATGGATCTTTCCCGCAATCAATTGAACAGGCGCAAACAAGACGGGTGAGAGCTTTTCGGTGCCTTTGAGAATAGCGCGAAGCTTTATCTTTTCACTGATATATTCAGTAAGACTGAGCAATTGAAAGGGCAGGAGTTGATAAATTGTGCCATTGTTTCTTTCAATTTCAAAGATGACAGAACAATCGCTTGAAGGCAATTCAATGGCTGCGCGTACTTGCAAATCAGAGCAGTCCACAAGGTCAAAGGTGCCTAAATCGACAATCTTTTCTGTTTGCCTATAGCGTGCCGCCAGCACTCGAAAGGCTAAGGCTTCATCTTGATGAGCGGTCCAGCTCCTAGCATTGACAGAAGAAAAGCGTGGACCGGTCACGTAAGGGTGACTTGAGACAAATCTTTGGTGTTCTGCATCAAAATCTCCAAGCTTTGCTAGTGAAACGGCATGATCAGCATCATCGGTTTTAATGACAAAGGCGGTGAGACGGTCATTAGGGACTAACAAAGGGACATCATAGCGTGCCTCTGCCCAACCTAGCTTTGCGCCCTTCATAGAATAAAAGCTTTGTGCTTGAATATCGGCGGTCGGATAACCGTTTTCTGTAGTGACCAAATCAATCACCAAATCATGGTTCTCATTACCGATTTTGCAAAGATGAAAGTCAATACCGGTGATTTGCCGTGTTTCATCGGGGGTAAAGACTTGCGCTTGTGGGTCAAAT
>NZ_JBHINT010000044.1:0-122128 GCF_042195145.1 Bartonella sp. CL434QHHD
CACATTGATATCTTGACCGGAAAGCAGATGAGAAGCAGAAATCTTGGCTTCTCCTTGTGCGTCTAACACGATGTTGCCCGTCGCCCCAAGGATAGAGGAAACCGTTGTGGTATGCGATTGAGATGTATCGGAAGATTTCTCATGCAAAAAGCCACTTGAAGACGATTGTGCTTGCTGATCCAAGTGTTCTTGGGCGCCTTTTATGACAATCTTTCCCCCAGAGTGAATGGTAATATCCGCTTGTTTCTGTTCTCCTGGTGCTTTCTCTCCTGACGTTTCCTCTGCCTTACCGGCTACGAGCGTCGAGGCTACAACTTCCGTGTTGTTTCCGGAATCAATGGCAATGCCTTCACCCCCTGTTATGCTTGACCCCACAACTTGGCGCACATCCATCTTGTTATGCTCAGATTTGCTGCTACTAAACACCCCACCCTCTTTGTGATACGACATCTCATAATGTAAGCTATCCTCTGCATTATTGATGAGAATATCGTTGCTGGCTTTCAGCCCCACCTTGCCATCAGCCGCAATGGAACTACCTGTGATGCTAAGATCATGCGGTTTGCCATCCTGCCCTGCAATGACAGTGGTATCACCTCCCGATTTTATCGAAGAGCCAACGGCATGAGAGGCTTGCATGTCCACTTTCGTGTTTTTGGTGCGAAGATGATACTCCATCTCATCGTTTCTCACCCCTATTGTTATCTCCCCTTGGGCACCAAGACCAACATTACCCTTGGCATCTATATCGGAAGCAGCAATATGGATATCTTTTCCAGAGAGAACAGTGGTCTCTTTTCCAGAACTTAAATGAGAGCCATTGTGTAAAGCAACATGAGATGTTTCACTCCCATTCTGATTGTCCATGCTGTTGCGTGTGGCATCAATCGAAACATTCCTCTCAGCTTGCAAGAGAAGTTTATCCGTTGCTTGAACATCAGAGCCTAAAATATTCAAATCTTTTCCAGAGAGAAGTGGGCTTGATGTACTTTGAAAAATATTTATTTAAAACAAATGTGTGAATACACAACAACAAGTGTATTCCGTTTAGGGCGTTCTGTTTTGCATGAGGAGTATGATCCCATTAAGAAATGCAATAAACAAAAACGTAAAGCTAAATTAAAAGAAGATGATAAAGTTGGAAACTAGTTTTTCTCTTTGTAACTTTATATTCTTCCCCAATGAGGCTGTATTCCCGTTTCAGAACTTACTCTAACAGATATATGTAGTATGCTCGCTCTAATCTAGTATATAAAAGTAGACTAAAGTTCGCCACTGGTTATGATATTGTCCTATTTCTGAGATTAATTAAATACTTTTCACTTAAGTGTAAAATGATAGCCGTAATATAAGATTTTATGTAATAAGTAGTTATAAAATCGCTGCATACTACTAATTCGCCTTTTATAATATAAAACTTTTTTAAGCCTTATAATACAAAATGATACCAATAAAAAATAAAAGAGATTAAGAGAAATAAAATAGAGAGCTAATAAAATAAAGGCCCCGTTAAACGAGGCCTTAGTATTTTTTGTGCTAATAATTTCATTTTTACGAAATTAGAATTTGTAAGCGACACCTACACGGAAGTCATTGGTTTTGTAGTTGAATTCACGTGTATCGTTGGCGAATTTCTTTTTACCAAAATCGGAGTAACGGTATTCTGCACGTAAAAGAACGTTGTCGGTCATTGCAAAGTCAACACCGCCGCCAATAGTGAAACCAACCATTGTCTTCGTGTCATCAGCCCAAGTACCACCAGTCAAATCTACATTTTGCTTAATTGATGGGTTTTCAACCACATCAGCTTTCTGTTCAACTTTAACTCTCTCTCCTTTTCCTGTAACTGATTGAATACCCTGTACCTGCGCATAGGCAATACCACCAGCAACATAAGGCATAATACGGTCAACAGCAGCAAAACCGATACGAACGCGTGTAGCACCAGACCATTTTTCTTTGTAACTGTGCTTTTCCGTTACCTTGTCACCTATTTCAAACCGTTGCTGATCTTTTAATTCAACCTTAGCTTTTTCAAGGGCATTATTAAAAAATGCCACATCTTCTTTAGTAAGAGTCAATTCACGGGCTGTTTTTGATTCTTCACGGTCTGCCCAAACTGCATCGGTTTCAACACCGAGAATGAGACCATTTCCAAGGTCTACGTTAGATCCGGCATAAATCCCACCCATGAAACCAGAAGGACTAGGTGTGTTATCTTTTTTGACAAGTTCTTTATCTTCTCCTGGAATAGTTACTTTAGTTTTACTCGAAAAGTTACCAACTTGACCACCAAGATAAAAGCCTGTCCAAGAAAACGAAGGGGCTGCCGCGATAACTGCTGGGGCTGTTTCACGAGGGATCACCACGTCAGCAGCTTGTGCTGCAGAAGCTGAAATTAAAGCGGCAATAGAAGTTGCTATTAAAGATTTTGTATTCATAATTTTGCTCCTAAATTAACTACAAAACGACCTTACAAGATTATAAATAGAAAAGCTGTAGTAAAAATGTCACAGTCGTACAAATAAAAGCCCAGAAAACAGCGCTTTTGTAAAAGTCAATATCTTTTGGAAATTTAATTTTTTATTAATACTTTTTATTCATAATTGCACTTTTGATGAAATTAGAACTTGTAAGCGATACCTACGTGAAAGTCATTGGTTGTGTAGCCTAGTTTAAGGTAATACTTTTTATATTCCTTCTTACCAAAGTCTGAGTAACGGTACTCCGCACGAAGCAGAACATGATCTGTCATCGCGAAATCTATACCACCACCAAGGGTGAAACCCTCCATCGTTTTTATTTTATCAAATACTGTAGCAGAAACTTCTTTACTTGGCTTACCCATTTGCCAATTTTGTTTGTTCCTGAAACTTTACCAACACCCTGTATTTGCGCATAAGCAATACCATCAGCCACATAAGGCATAATACTGTCAGCGACGGAAAAACCAACACGAACCCGTGTTGCACCAGACCATTTTCTTTGAAACCAATGCAATACACTGCTGTGTCACCCTTTTGAAACTTTTCATTTTCATCCAATGTGACACCAGCATCTTTAAATTCATCATTAAAATCATCAAATTCATCAATCGCAAGAATCTTTGAGACCGTCTTCGTCTCTCCTCAGTCTGCCCAGACTGCATCGGTTTCAACATTTAGAATGAGGACATTTCAAAGATATACGTTGGAACCTAAAATAAATACCACCTATGAAACCTGAAGGCTTAGGTAGTGCATCTTTATCTGAAGTTTTTTTCTTTTGTCTCTAAATCAAATACATAAACTTTGACTTGAAAAGTTGCCAACTTGACCACCAAGATAAAAACCTGTCTAAAAAAACGAAAGAGCTATGATAACTGTTGGAGCTTTTTTTACGAGGAATGACAATATCAGCAGCTTGTGCCGCAGAAGCTGTAGTCATAGCGATAATAAAAGTTGTTACTGAAGATTTTATATTCGTAAACTTTGCTCCTCATTTATTTACGAGCACAGTATTATACGACTACAAAAAAACGCTGTAGTAAAATGATACAATCATAGGAAACGAAAGCTGACGCAAGATAAAGTCATTTCATAACTTCACGTTTCACAAGAAATTGTAAGTTATGAATACGTATAATTCATTGATTTTACCGCGTAATTATTGCCTGTCGTTTATAAAAATCTTTTTAAGGAAATCTGAATAATATCTTTTACACCGCCAATAAATATGGAGTGTGTAATAATATAACAATAGAAAAATAACAGAGGCTCCGTCTTTAACAGAGCCTCATGACAATTTATTTTATCTTCATCATTTCGTTGTTGACGAAATTAGAATTTGTATGCAACACCTACACGGAAATCATTGGTTTTGTAAGCTATTTTATCCCCGTCCTTTACAAATGCTTTTTTACCAAAGTCTGAGTAACGGTATTCTGCACGCAACAGAACATTGTCTGTCATTGCAAAGTCAATACCACCACCTACAGTGAAACCAACCATCGTTTTCGTTTCATCAAACACTTTAGCAGAAGCGATTTCGGCACCATCAGCTCCTTCCGCCTTAAGAGAATCGACTATCTGGAGCTGCGTATAAGCAATACCACCAGCAACATAAGGCATAATGCGATCAACGGCTGCAAAACCAACACGAACGCGTGTAGCACCAGACCATTTTTCTTTTATAGAGGTGCTATCTACACGTTTGTCAGTCGCCACGATACCAGCAATATTTTTTCCTGTAGCAGGTGTAGCTTTCGCTGCTATAAGCTCATCTTTGAAAGCATCAAGGCCAATTGCTCCAATGACTGCTGAATGCGCTTTTGAATCTTCGCGGTCAGCCCAGACGGCATCAGTTTCAACACCTAGAATGAGGCCATTTCCAAGATCCACGTTAGAACCTACATAAATACCCCCCATGAAACCGGAAGGCTTAGGTGTCCAGTCTTTATCTGTAATTTTCTTTTTTGTTTCTGAATCATATTCATCAACTTTACCTGAAAAGTTACCAACTTGACCACCGATATAAAAGCCTGTCCAAGAAAATGAAGGGGCTGCTGCGATGACTGCTGGGGCTGTTTCATGAGGGATGACAACATCAGCAGCTTGTGCTGCAGAAGCTGCCGCTATAGCGATAACAGAAGTTGTTACTAAAGATTTTATATTCATAAACTTTGCTCCTAATTTATTTATGAGCACAGTGCTACAAGATTACAGAAAGAAAAGCTGTAGTAAAAATGATACAGTCACAGAAAATGGAGGGCACATCCCAGACAAAATTGCTTCATAACTTGATTTTGTACGAGAAACCTAAAGATATATATATATATATATATATTATTGATTTTTAAATGTAATTCTTGTTTGTTGTCTATGAATTTTTTTAAGAAAATCTGAATAATATCTTTTCACATCCACAATAAATTATGTATTGTGTGATAATATAGCAACAAAGAATAACAAAGGCTCTATCTTTGACAGAGCCTCTGTTATTTTACTTACCATCTTTTAAAATTTGTAAGCAACACCAACACGGAAGTCATTGGTTTTGTAAGATGTCTCATATTTATCATTTGAGAATTTCTTTTTACCAAAATCTGAGTAACGATATTCCGCACGGACAATAACGTTATTGGTCATGGCTAAATCAACACCAGCACCAAGCGTGTAACCAACAAGGGTCTTTGTTTCATCAGACAGAGTACCAGAAGCTATTACTTTATCTGAATCTTTCCCTGTTATTGAAATCAATGCACTATCTTGAAGCTGTGTATAGGCGATACCACCAGCAACATAAGGCATAATGCGTTCAGCTGCAAAACCAATACGTACACGTGTCGCACCAGCCCACTTTTCTTTAAAAGTGAAACTGTGGGTTCGTTTATCACCAGGTACAAGCGCATCTTTACCAATATTAATTCCAGATTCTGTTAATATCTTCTTAATATAATTTATGTGATCTGGAAGAATAACATATGTTTTTCCTGTCTTCGTGTCATCTTTATTAGACCACATGATATCTGTATCAACACCTAAAATAAGGCCATTGCCGAGATCAACGTTGGAACCTGCGTAAAAACCACCCATGAAACCAGATAGTTTAGGCAAAAGGTCATCAGGTGCTGGAATCTTTTTTCCGTTACTGAGAATATCCATTTTCGTCTTACCCGAAAAACCACCAATCTGCCCCCCAACATAAAAACCTGTCCAAGAAAAAGTTGGAGCAACAATAACAGGAGCAACAGGTGTTGGACTGGGGGGAACAATAACATCTGCTGCTTGAGCTGCTGAAGCTGAAACAAAAGCGAAAGCAGAAGCTGTTATTAACCATTTCATATTCATATTTTCTCTCCATAGCTGAATATTTATTTGAACACACCATTTCATATAGAGCCCCATCTTCAGATATCTGTAGCAAAAATGATACACTTATAAAAAAAACAAAAAGCCAATCAAAGTACCCTTAATTGCTTGATCTGTAATAAATGAGAATTAAACTATGCCCATGCACAAATGATCTCTTTTCCTCACGTTTTCTCTCCTTTATCATTTTGATAAAAAAACTGCGCCACAGTACCCTCCGTGTAAAGCGTGTGCTATTGACATAAAAATATAATATATTGATTTATAATGAAAAAATATCTTTTATATTAATTCGTCTGCAATATTGAAGATGTTCTTATCTTAAGCCTTTTTATATTAAAGCCCCCCAGCACCTCACAAACGTGCAAGTGTGTGAATAAATAAAACTATTTAAAAGCTAAAATGCTTCCTATTAATACTCTCAATATTGTAATAGTGAAGACCGTTACAATATTGAGAGCAGCTAAATGTAACTGTTCCATTTAAATTCATACAAACAACGTTTTTAGCTTCATCCTGCGTATAACCAAATGTGAATAGCTCTTTGATTATTTTTTCATCACTGTAAAGAATGCTTGTACCCGACAGAACAAGATCTCCACTACCCTATGAACTGCAACAAGATTACATGCAATTTCATTACATTTGCTCTTTGTTTTTAATTTAGGCATTTATTCCTTTTTGACATACTTACCATTTTTTTCTTCTCTCAACCTTATAGTAAAGTCTTTTTCAGAGCTTCAGCCTTATTTGTAGGCTATCATTTCATACTCCTTTACAAGACGAAATTGAAAAAAATACCTAAAGACAAACAACCGGTATGATAAACATTAAAACTTATATAGAAATCTCCTTAAAGCTGAAAAAATGAGAAATCTTTCTTAAAGTTTTCAAACCACCCCTTGCTTTAAAAATCATGAATTTGGCAGAAAAAATATCCCTCTTTTTCAACTTCAAAGCATATATTATACTTCTTGATGTTGTTTTTTCACTTTTTAAAAACTCATTGGACCTCGTGCAAATGGGTTTGGCCGTCCTCTTTTCCCTGGTCTTCTTTTAGGATAATGATCTCTTTTTTTACCAGAATGTAACACAGGTACTAACTTAGCTGCTGTTATACATTCGCTGTTATTTGTGCAAGAAAGTTCTATCTGAAAAACTTCAGATAATAACTTGCGAAGCTGTTCAGCAGAAAAAAGACCTATTGGAGGAACAGCCGAAGATGCTCTCTGTATAAGGTTTTGAGACGCTAAAAAACTTGCACCTTGAGCCATAGAGATTGAAGCAAAAGTAGCAAAAGCTGTAATAAAATATTTTATATTCATAAATTTAACCTCATCAAATATTCATAATGGATTTTATCTAGTACCTTCATTGCAAATTTCTAGAGAAAAATAATATGTTTATAGATAAAAAGTGAAAATCCTTAAAAATAAAGCTTTGGAGCATTTTGCTTTTAAAATAAAAGCAAATTGCCCTGCTCTGCCAACATAGAAATTACTTATTGAGTAATAAATAAAGGCACGAAGTATCGTCTGAAAATAATAAACTATACGAACTTCATATAATATACTGATTTATAATGATAATTTAGCGTTATTCATATTGACTGAGAACCCTAAACATCATAAGATTCTCTCATTCAAAATCTTTTTCATGTTGAATCAATTAAAACCATTTGTTTGCACGTTATAAGTTGGAAGAGCTGTGTGGATAAAAAACACTAAAAAACTAAAATGTCTCTTATGAACCGTGCCAAGGGCTACACAACATTGGGAGTTGGCAAAGTGGTGTGATGGTAGCAGCTTGTTACTCCGTAAGCGTAAAAATGGGAGTGCTCAATGAATTTTATATCATATTTTTGGGGGCTTTATCGTTATACCATTCATAAGCGCCGCTGTAAAATGGATTTGGGTGCCGGTTTCTTTAAAAAAGCACATGAATTAGCAACACAAATATATTCCGTTTAGGGCGTTCTGTTTTACACGAAGAACGTAAATCCATTAAAAACATGAGGCAATGCGTAATCTCTATTATTTAACAGACATTGCTTTAAATACTTGTGAGAGTCGTAAAGCCGAATTAAAAATGATGGTAAAGATGAGATTTGTTTTTTACATTTACACATTCATATTCTCCCCCAATTAGGCTGTATACCGGTTGCAGAGATTTAAGTCTTCCAACCTACCGTATGTTTTCAGCCTCTCCTCAAAATTGCTTTGTTTCAAATAAAAGCTGTTACAAAAATAAAAAATATGAATTCGCAAAAGTACTTTTATTACCTAAACTTCAAATGAAATAGCACTTAAGAATTTATTATAATTCTTATCAGAAAAGATGAGAGGATAAAATGTCCATAATGTACAAGCATTTTGTCCTCTCACATCAATAATTAACTCCATTAAAAAGCCAATTTTAAAGTTAGCTATGCGCAAAAATATCAACTTCCGCCCATCCTAAAAGATCAAGCCTAGCTCTCATAGGCAAAAATTGAAAGCATGCCTTGGCAACATTTTCTCGCTCTTCACGTCTTAAACGTTCTTCAAATATAACCTTTAAACGATGCAAATATAACACATCCGACGCAGCATATTCAATTTGCGCCTGTGATAACGTTTCTGCCGCCCAATCCGAAGATTGTTGCTGTTTAGAAATATTCACATTCAGCAATTCATTACAAATTTCTTTCAAGCCATGACGATCCGTGTAAGTACGCGTGAGTTTCGAAGCAATCTTTGTACAAAAAATAGCCTCTGGCATAACACCAAATGTATGTGCTAAAATAGCAAGATCAAAACGCCCAAAATGGAATATTTTTACGACTGCTTTATCTTTAAGAAGCTTGACCAAATTAGGTGCATTCTTTTGTCCTTTAGCAATCTGTATAATATCGGCAGTACCATCTCCAGAAGAAAGCTGAACAACGCATAAACGATCACGATGGGGTTGTAATCCTAAAGTTTCGGTATCAATCGCAACAGCATCAGTTTGATAATTATCTAAGTTTGGTAAATCACCTTGATGAACACGAATCTCAGCCATTTACCCTCCTATTTGCTAAAGCTGCAAGAATACGCGCCCAAGACCGCTGCCCCTTATGAAATGATTTTAAATTATACTTTTCATTAGGCGAATGAATACGGTCATCAGCCAGTCCAAAACCAACCAAAAGAGTTTCCATGCCAAGAATTGACCGAAAATCTGCTACAATTGGGATCGAGCCCCCCATGGCTGTCAAGACAGCAGGCACTTCCCACTCTTGTGATAAGGCATCCTTCGCCTCCTTGATAAAAGATGAATCATCAGAAATCTGAAGTGCCGGAGAAGAACCGTGATTCTTAAATTCAACCTTACAATCAGCAGGAATTGAGCTACGTACATAATCACGCAACGCTTGGCGTATTTTCTCTGGATCTTGCTTATGCACCAAACGACACGATACTTTTGCACTCGCTTGAGAAGCAATAACCGTTTTCATCCCTTCCCCTTCATAGCCGCCACTAATACCATTAATTTCCATGGTAGGACGTGCCCATACAAGCTCTAAAATGCTCCGCCCTTTTTCACCAGCTGGAACGGAAAGTCCTATAGGACCAAGAAAATTTTCAGCAGTACAATTAAGCGCATTCCATGATTGTAAAATATGTGGAGGTGTTTCTTCTACTCCATCATAAAAGCCAGGAAGTGTTGCCCTATTATTTTCATCGTGAAGTCCTGCTAAGATTTTCGTTAAAATACGAATGGGATTAGCTGCTACTCCTCCAAAATAACCAGAATGCAAATCACGATTAGCTGCTGTGATAATAATCTCTTCTGCCATAATTCCCCGAAGAGAAAGAGCAATAGATGGAGTATTCGCATCCCACATTGACGTGTCACAAACCAATGCATAATCTGCCTTAAGTTCATCTGTATTTGCTTTTAAAAAAGGAATAAGGGAAGGAGAAGCACTCTCTTCCTCGCCTTCACATAAAATAGTAACTTTAATAGGAAGCTGCCCTGTTTCTTTCTTAAATGCACGACATGCTTCAATAAAAGTCATCAACTGACCTTTGTCATCTGAAGCTCCACGAGCACAAATAACTTTCTCTCCATCTCTCTCTTTTAAAGAAGGTGTAAATGGATCATCCTCCCATAAACTCAATGGATCAACAGGTTGAACATCATAATGTCCGTAAAACAACACATGCAAACAATCATCTGAAGGTCCAGGATGATGCCCAACAACCATTGGATGCCCCGGTGTATCACGGCGTGAAGCCTCAAAACCGATGCTTTTTAAATCCTCTACTAACCAATCAGCTGCTTTACGACATGCATCCTTGTAAGCCGAGTCTGTAGAAATCGATTGAAAACGTAAAAGAGAAAAAAGGCGTTCAAGGCTCTTCTCTATATTTCCATCAAGATGTGTTAGTACTTTATTCAGCATAAAAAAAACCTTTCAAGCCTTGTGTAATTATATTATAGATACGATGACTTTAAGCCTCTTGTAAGATTTTGCAAGACGCCTTATTCATTTTTGACATTGTGAGCAGTAAAAACTTGAACGTCCAGCCTGTAAAATGCGCATAATAGGCGCTCCACATTCCAAACATTGCTTGCCTTCTCGTCCATAAACTGAAAAAGCATGCTGAAAATAACCAAGTGAACCATCTATATGCATATAATCACGTAAAGAAGAGCCACCAGACAAAATGGCTTCAGAAATCACATTACGTATATTTTGTGCTAAAGAATCTGCAAATTCACGTGCCCGTGCCGTTTGTGATGCCAATGTAAATGCACCACGTTGTGGAGACAAACGACTCCGCCAAAGTGCTTCGCAAACATAAATATTCCCAAGACCTGCAACAATAGACTGATCAAGTAAAACACCCTTGAGAGACATTTTTTTATTAACAAAAGCCTTTTGTAAATAACGACCAGAAAACGAATTACTCATAGGTTCAAGACCTAGCTTATTTAAAAGTGGATGTTCATAAAGCTTATCCGTATCGACTAAAAGCATAAACCCAAAGCGACGCACATCATTATAAATAAGATGATAAACTTCACCATTCTTTGTCTGAATATCCATGACAAAATGATCATGCTTAACCAATTTACTTGTCGTTGAAAAAACTGTTCTTAAAAGATCATTCTCTATACGCCATGAACCAGACATTCCTAAATGGCTTAAAATCGTTTCATTCTGAGAAAGATGAAATAATAAATATTTTGCACGCCGACCAAGTTCTATAATTGTTCTGCCAATAAGGCGCTCAGAAAAAGCCTCAGGAAAAGGAAAGCGCAAATCTCTACGATTAAGTTTGACAGATACTATCTTTGCATCAGTTACAACGGACTCAAGTCCACGACGAACTGTCTCTACTTCAGGAAGCTCAGGCATTACTCTTCTTTAATAATTATACACTTTCCAATCGTATCTCTGATAAATTGACTTCTTCCCACCCCCCTCAAAGAACGAAGACTTCCTCTACATCTACTAAACAAATTCTTGATGAGTGGATTTTACTTGGATTCCTACTCATGTGAATCATTTAACTAAAGGCTTTATGGACAAACCCTGCCTTGAATATATACCACACACTCTAAAATACTTAACGTATCAATGAGGCTTACATCCCACCCCACCTCAAATGACCGTGTTTTATGGTAACAAAATTAAGCCCATTCACCCTTACGAAATACAGGAACTCTTACACCATCTTGGGTAATGCCATCTATATCAATTTCACCAGAACCAATCATCCAGTCAATATGAATGACACTTTTATTCCCACCACGTGCTGCAATCTCTTCTGACGTCAATGATGCCCCATCTAAAAAGCATTTGGAATAACACTGCCCTAAAGCAATATGACATGCAGCATTTTCATCAAATAAGGTATTATAAAAAAGGAGGCCACTCTTAGAAATTGGTGAAGAATGGGGCACAAGGGCAACTTCACCCAACCGGCTTGCACCCTCATCACTTTGCAAAACCTGCTGTAAAACTTCTTGGCCTGTTGATGCACGAGCCTCAACAATACGCCCTGCGTCAAAACGTACTTCAATATTATCAACCAGAGTTCCTTGATAGGAAAGGGGCTTTGTTGAGCGAACGAAACCTTCAACCTTATGAGCATGAGGAGTCGTGAAAACTTCTTCTGTCGGAATATTCGGATTGCAAATAACACCATTTTGAGCAATAGATGCACCGCCATGCCATTCATGATCATCTGCCAAACCAACCGTCAAATCAGTTCCTGGCCCTGTAAAGTGTAAGGCAGAAAAACGCTGCTCATTAAGCCAAGATGATCGTTTCTTCAAATGTGCATTATGGACAGTCCACGCCTGTACCGGATCTTCTTCTGTAACACGTGAAGCAGAAAAAATTGCATCAGCTAATTTTTTAATCGCCTCATTAAGCGATAAAGAAGGAAACATCGCCTCAGCCCACCCTGCTGTTGGATAAGCAACAATCGACCAATTCATAGCAAAATTTGATATTTGCTTGAGTGCCGGCTGATAAGCTATTGAAGTGGCTTTATTTAAACGTGCAACCTTATCAAAATCCTGATTGGAAAGGAGCAAAGGATTATCACCAACAATCGCTAAACGCGCTGCCCCATTTTCAAAAGCCTTTGCCATTCCCTCATAAAGCCAAGAAGGAGCACAATCAAAACTAGCTGTATGAGCATTTTCAAACCGTGTAAGCGATAACATATCATCACTAAAAATTGGTGTAATGACACCAGCACCAACCTTATAAGCATGATATGCAATACGCCGAACAAAAGGTAACGCTGAAACTGGAGCAGTTAAAACAAGATCTTGCCCCTCTTGTAAATTCAACCCCACTTTCACTGTAATTTCTGCAAGACGATTAAGCATTTCAGGCGAAATTGTCTCATGAATATCAAAGTACATTACCAATACCCTTCTTTAAATAAAATGCGTTCTTTATGTCGTCATATTATAAATTGTTTTTCAGATCCTTTGAGTTCACTTTCTCTACGTATACTTATGCATATCATTACGTATACTTATGCATATCATTATCGCTAAAATTCACTTAATTCATAAACCGCAATGGGTGTATAACCCTTCTTTGGTCATGAAAAACTTACCAGTTTCTGTGTCGTTTTTCTAACATTGCAACAATTGCATTTAACTGATCAGATGAAGGTAAAGCCATAATCGTTTTATTTTCCTCTTTCCTAGCTAGATGTTGAGGTGCATAGGCAGGGATAGGAACTTTATCAAGCTGTACCATAGCAAAAGGCGCAGGATGTGCCATCTTGGACTGTGCTACTTCTGTCGAAGGAGATGTACTTTTCTCTGCCTTTACGCCCCTACTCTCTAAGCCTTCATCTATAAAGCTTGGCGCATGACCAGAACGTTCTTGAGCAAAAGCATAAGCAACATCATAAGGGCGATTATTTGTAGGAACTTGAAGTTCCCCATCACGTGATCGTTTTTCATAAAAAGCATTTCCCCCTGCAACCTGAACATAATGCATGTTTTTATACGGAAAAGACAAACCAGCGGTATGAAAAAACTTAGCGTGTTTAACTTTCTTATCTCGTTCACCCCGTAAAACGGCATCAGCTGCCTCTCTTACACGAGCAACAGATGCTTTCTCCGTCATAGGACGCGTTAAAACACCAGGAGCAAATTGCCTATATTGACCAACAACACCACAAATCGTCTTAGGATAGGCGGTCGAATTAACACGATTCATAACAACCGTTCCAACGGCAATCATTCCTTCACGGCTTGTGCGATTTGATTCAAAATACATCGCTCGCATAAGACATTGACGCTCTGTCAATGGATATGTAACCGTTTTTGTCTTATTATTATTTATTTTTCCAGCATCTAAATGACTTGAAGCACATCCCACAACAACTAACGGCGCTACACAACAGGTAACAAAAACATTCCAACGATTTTTTTTCATCTTATGCAACACATTCCTATAATCTCTGAGATATTCAAGTCTTGAAATGAGCTTTAAATGTATCTCTCAATAAAGTACATAGCTAATTGTTACCACTCAGCAAAATTTTAATACAAGAGGTAATCAAAAAGTATCTATGCAAAATAAAAAATAAAAAACTCTTAATTTACAGATCAATATTGTTATTATTCATGGTTCAATATAGGCTATAATAACCCATACGTTTCAATTATAGTAAAATAACGCTATCCATTTCTTCTACATACGAAAAATAATACAGATATCCCCTTTAATATAAAATTTTAACAAAATGATCTGAAAGGAAATTCCCCTAGAAAACTCCCCTCCGGCCACAATACGAGTGATGATATCATCTAATATACAAATATGTCAAACCAAGAGTTAGCAATCTGCCACGCTTCTCTGAAAAAACTCTTTGTTGCTTCTTTGTGCTTTTCCATAAGACGGTTATCTTATTCTTTCTATAGCTGCACTGTAAGAAAATACTCACATATCTACAAACTTATTTTATACATATAAGAAAAATTTTAATCTATTTTCTTCTCACCTACTCCAACTTTATAAGTAAGGTCATCGCGAGGACGATCAGAGGACATATGGTAACCCGTTATGATATAATGCAGCATTTCAGCAATATTAGTAACATGATCACCAATTCGTTCAATATTCTTTAAACAAAACAGTAAGTGCGTACAAACCGTAATATTGCGCATATCTTCCATCATATACGTCAAAAGTTCACGAAAAAGAGAAGTATACAAAGCATCAATCTTCTCATCACGCTCACGCACCGCGTCAACACGCTCTAATAGGCGACTCGTATAAGCATTTAAGACTTCTTTTAATTGATTGAGTGCTAAAGCTGTAATTGTTTCAAGCCCATGATAAACAGAAGCAGATTGTCGTATTTCTGAAAGTGCAACCGTCCTTTTAGCAATGTTTTTGGCCATATCCCCAATCCGCTCAAGATCAGAAGAAATACGAATGGCTCCAATAATTTCACGCAAATCGACAGCCATCGGTTGGCGTTTGCAAATAATAGCAACCGCTTTTTCATCAATGTCACGTTCTGCTTCATCTAAAAATACATCATCGGCAATCACTGTCGTTGCAAGTTGAAGATCACTACACACAACCGATGCGACAGAACGTTCAATCATCCTTTCTGCATGGCTCCCCATTTCTATAATCCTTGCTCTTAAATATTTTAGTTCTGCATCATAAGAACGGACAGTATGGTTCATAGACATATCTTACACTCCTCAATTCACCTATCCAAAACGCCCCGTAATATAATCTTGTGTCCGTTGCTCTTTTGGTGAGGTAAAGATCATTTCAGTCGCACCAACTTCTACCAAATGCCCTAAATGAAACATAGCCGTATATTGAGAAACACGTGCAGCCTGTTGCATAGAATGCGTTACGATAACAATTGTATAATTTTGCCGTAATGCATCGATAAGCTCTTCAATCCGTGCTGTCGCAATAGGATCAAGAGCTGAACAAGGCTCATCCATCAAAATAACTTCAGGACTAACCGCAATAGCACGTGCAATACACAAACGCTGTTGTTGTCCCCCTGATAAACTTGTTCCAAGATCATGAAGACGGTCTTTTACTTCTTCAAACAAACCTGCCTGCCTCAAACTCTTTTCAACGACATCATGCAATTCAGAGCGCGTTTTTACTAAACCATGAATGCGTGGACCATACGCAACATTCTCAAATATAGATTTTGGAAAAGGACTGGGCTTTTGAAAAACCATTCCAACACGAGCGCGCAATTCTACAACATCAATCCGTGTGTCATAAATATTCTCCCCATCTAAGGTAATAAGACCGGTTGTTTTAGCGCCTTCAATCGTATCATTCATACGGTTAAAACAACGCAAAAAAGTCGACTTTCCGCATCCTGATGGACCAATCAAAGCAGTTACTTGATGTTCAGGAATATCAAGTGTAATACCGTGGAGTGCTTCTTTGTCTCCATAAGAAACCTTCACATCCTCACCACGCATTTTAATCTTCATTACAAAAATTCACCTTACAAAAATCTTATCAAAGTTGTTATTTTATTAAAATTACTGGCGGCGTTCAAATCGTCGTCGTAAAAAAACCGCAGAAATATTCATGATCGCAAGAAAAATCATCAATACAATAATAGCACCTGATGTCTTTTCAACAAAAGCACGCTCTGCTTCCCCCGCCCACATAAAAATTTGAACAGGCAAAGCCGTTGCTGGATCCATGGGGGTCGTAGGAATATTAACAACAAAAGCAACCATTCCAATCAAAAGCAAAGGAGCTGTTTCACCCAAAGCCTGAGCAATTCCAATAATTGTGCCTGTCAAAATGCCAGGCGCTGCTAAAGGAACAACATGATGAAAAATCATTTGTGTTTTTGATGCTCCCAGTCCTAAAGCTGCTGCACGAATAGAGAGAGGAACAGCACGCAGAGCAGAACGTGTTGCAATAATGATCGTGGGAAGAGTCATGAGCGCTAAAACAAGACCACCAACAAAGGAGGCTGAACGTGGTAATCCTAAAAAATTAACAAAAAAAGAGAGTCCTAAAAGACCAAACACAATCGAAGGAACAGCTGCAAGATTATTGATATTAACCTCTATAAAATCTGTAAATTTATTTTTGCGTGCATATTCTTCCAAATAAAGAGCCGTTGCTATGCCTATTGGAAGTGAAACTAATAAAACGATGCCTATCATATAAAGAGAACCAATAATCGCAACACCTAATCCCGCAGTCTCAGGACGACTTGAAGCGCCAAATGTAAAAAAACCAATATTAAATGTTTTATGAAGCGTACCATCATGCGCTAAACGTTTTATCCATTCCACTTGTCGATTAGAAACTTTACGGTTTTTTTCTGCTACACGCAGATCAATCTGTCCCTTATAAGCAGAATCAATATCCGCAGATGCCAAAACTTTAACTTTTTGCATTGTGCCAATCAATTTTGGATTCTTTGTCACCATTTCACGTAGTTGAACGCGGACACCATTTGAAAACATACGGTTAACGTCCCGAAGAGAGGCTCGATCATTTTGATTGATATTAAGTTTCTTCGCTAAAGCATTGCGTACAAGAAGTGGATAATTCGCCGTCATGAGAACTTGTGGTTTTGTTTTACGTTGACCACTTGGATCGATGATCTTTTCATCCAAATAAATCGACAATGTCATTTCACTTTGAAAAAAAGCTGTATAACCCTGACTAATGATAGACCATAAAAGCGCAAATAAAAAAAACAAACCAATAAAAATGGCAATCAAACCATAGGCACGAAAACGACGTTCAGCCCAATATCGACGCTTGAGACTAATATTGCGACGAGGAAAAAAATCTTCATTCATTCATATTGTTCCCGATATTTACGCACAATATAAAGAGCCAGAATATTCATCAAAAGTGTCATAACAAAAAGCGTCATCCCTAAGGCAAAAGCCACCAGAGTTTGTGGAGAATTAAACTCAAAATCACCGGTCAATTGATTAACAATCTTAACAGTCATCGTAGTCATTGCTTCGAAAGGATTGAGTGTTAAGTTTGCTGCAACACCTGCCGCCAAAACCACAATCATTGTTTCTCCAATTGCACGCGATGCCGTCAACAATATAGCCCCCATAATCCCTGGAAGCGCTGCTGGTATAACAACTTTTTTAATTGTTTCAGATTGTGTTGCGCCTAAACCATAAGAACCTTCACGTAAAATGCGTGGAACAGCCGTAATAACATCATCCGATAAAGAGGAAACAAAAGGTATCAACATAATTCCCATCACAACTCCAGCGGTCAAAACACTTTGTGCCATAATAAAACCAACCCCACCTGAGAGAGAAACAGAAAGATCACGTAAAAATGGTCCTACAACCTTCAAAGCAAAAAAACCATAAACAATGGTTGGGATGCCAGCAAGAACTTCCAATAATGGTTTTACAATTGCTCGCAATCGCGCAGAAGCATACTCAGCCATATAAAGAGCTGAAAATAGTCCTATAGGTACAGCAAAAAGCATGGCAACAAATGCAATATAAAGCGTACCAGCAAGAAGCGGTATTAAACCAAATTGCCCTACTTCATCGCCTGAACCGCTCGCGGAAAAACGTGGATCCCAAACTGTTCCTAAAAAGAAATTTGAAAAGGATACAGACTGAAAAAAGCTTACTGTCTGAAAAAGCATAGAAAGCGCAATGGCTATTGTTGTCAAGACTGCAACAATAGATGCACAAATCAATCCAATAATAATAAAAGATTCAACCTTATTACGCGCACGTTGATGAGGCGCAATTTGCATCATTCCACAGATAAAACCAAAGGACGCAATAGCAAAAAGGAAAACATAACCTATAAATTTAAGCTTTTCAGAAGAAAATACCCACGACTGTGCTATTTTGAACACATCATCCGATGATTCATCGGGTAAAATCAATCCCTTCGCGAGTAATTGTGCCTGCACTTCCTTATAGGAAGCGCTAGAAAGATTCCCCTCAAAACGATGAATCTTTTTGACGAGACTTCGAAGTGTCTCCCAAAGTAGATCGTGATTTACAGGCTCTGTTACATGCGCACTATACGCCTCAAGCTCTCGAGAGGCATTATATTCTAAATAAATTGTACTCCCAGCATCCCAAACAATTAAAAAAATAAAAGCTGGAATAACAGTAATCAAAAATGTCCACCAGCCATAATAATACGCACGAGAATGCATTTTATGTTGTCTGTATTCAAGAATGCGTGCTCGCATATAAGAAATACAAAAACCACAAAATCCAAAAATCAATAATAACAAAATAATAAAGGAAATGCGCATTTTATCTTTCAGTTTTTATAAAAAAATAGCATCCAAATTTCCTATCCCAGAAATCCAACAATTTTTCCCTGCAAATTATTTCAATGTCATTACTCGACCAGCAGAAAAATCAGAACGCTGTGCTTGACGCTCCTTTTCAGGAGAAACAATCAAACCATATTCAGCCAAAGGACCCTCTGGACCAATCATTTGATCAGAAAGAAAAAAATCAACATACTCTCGCAAACCTGAAATAATACCTAAATGTGCTTTCTTAATATAGAAAAAAAGCGGACGAGAAACCGGATATTGTCCACTAGAAATCGTCTCAACTGTTGGCGCAAAACCGTTAATATCGGCAACCTTTAGTTTATCAGCATTATTTTGATAAAAAGACAAACCAAAAATACCAACCCCTGTTTTATTAGAAGTTAGACGCGCAAATGTTTCAGAATAATCACCATCAATATCAACCGCTTTTCCATCCTTACGTACCGCAATACAAGCAGTGTGTATCTCCTTATCATCCATTCCTAAAGACTTCATCACCTCAACTGCCCCACTCTCTTTACACCCCTTAGTAAGTAATTTTTCCTCAAAAACTTCACGTGTCCCATGCTTCTCCCCAGGAATATACGCTGCTATCGTCCAATCAGGAAGAGCACTATTGACTGCACTCCATTTCAAAACATTATTCGGTTGCAACTTTCCGTCTATAATAATTCGAGCAGCAAGGGCTTTATAAACATCTACTGGCTGTAATTTCCAATCAGGTCCCTTAATATCAGTTGCAAAAACAATGCCATCATACCCAATACGTATTTCCTCAACATCTTTTACACCAGCATCAAAACAAGACTGTAATTCACTCGGTTTCATTGCTCGCGAAGCATTAACAATATCAACAGTGTTCTCCCCAATACCACGGCAGAATTCCTTAATACCAGCTCCTGTTCCACCCGATTCGATAACAGGAACCTTAAAATGAGGATAAATTTCTCCAAATGTTTCAGCAACAATCTTTTGATAAGGTAAAACTGTAGATGAACCAGTAATCTGTATTTGATCGCGCGCATTGCCTCCATTTGCTGACAGCAGTAGCGCAAAAAACAATCCCACTCCAATTGATAATACTCTGTTCATCTATAAGCTCCCTAAAAATTGAGGATAAAGCCTCTTAATTTATATCATACGGTCATTCTAGTTCACATTTGCAACATAACAAATATAAAAAACAACATGGATCATTTTTTAAAACCATGTTTTTGTCCTCTGTCAAATAAATTCATTTGAACGCTTGAACTCAATAACATCCCAAAACAAATGAGCAACATCTGTACCGCAGAAGCGTTTAATTTCACGAATTCCCGTAGGAGACGTCACATTAATTTCTGTTATATAATCTCCAATCACATCAATCCCCACAAAAAGAAGACCTCGTTCCTTTAAAGCTGGACCAATGCGTTCACAAATCTCATAATCACGTTTTGTTAACTCAACATTTTCCGCGCGGCCTCCAACATGCATATTAGAGCGCACATCTGTTTCTGTCGGAATTCGATTAATAGCTCCAACAGGTGTACCATCAAGCAAAATAATCCTTTTATCTCCTTTTCGTACTGCCTCTAAATAGCGCTGAACAATAAAAGGTTCGTGATAAATTTCTGAAAACATTTCCAACAATGATGCTAAATTGCGATCATCTTGTTTTAAATAAAAAATACCAGCGCCCCCATTTCCATAAAGTGGTTTAACAATAATATCGCCAAATGTCTCTCTAAAAGCTGTTATTTCTTCAATATCTTTGGTAATTAATGTTTCTGGCATCAGATCAGAAAATTCAGTCACAAAAATTTTTTCTGGACTGTTGCGTACCCATGCCGGATCATTCACAACGAGTGTTTTAGGATGAATACGTTCTAACAAATGAGTCGTTGTGATATAATTGAGATCAAAAGGTGGATCTTGGCGTAAAAGAACCACATCCATATCTGTTAATTCCGTGCGAACAGGCTTTTCTAATTGATAGTGGCTTCCCTCTTTATCATGTACAATCAATGGCTCTAGTCGTGCAATCACACAACCATCATACAGAGATAAACGATCTGGTGTATAATGGAAGAGAGAGTGTCCACGTTCTTGTGCTGCTAAAGCGAGTGCAAATGTCGTATCTCCTTGAATCCGAACTGTTGAAATATGATCCATCTGAATGGCAATTTTCATAAATAAATCCTCCCTATCCTAAAAGCAGACTGGTCTAAGCATCATAAACTTAGTAAACAATAAAAGAACTATGACAAGAGAAAATTTATGACAAAAGAAACAGATACAAAATTAAACAACAAAGAAATCGAACGCTATGCACGCCACATCATTTTGCCTGAGATTGGTGGTGTAGGACAACAAAAGATAAAAAAAGCACGTGTTCTTGTTGTGGGTGCTGGTGGTCTTGGTGCTCCTGTCTTAACCTATTTGGCTGCCGTAGGTGTAGGAACCCTTGGAATTGTCGATAACGACATCGTTTCACTTTCCAATTTACAACGCCAAGTTATTCATAAAACAAATGCAATAAACAAAAGCAAAACAGACAGTGCTGAAACCACTATAAAAGCAATAAATCCCCATGTTGTAGTTGAAAAACACACCCTACGCTTAGATAAAAGTAATGTGGATAAACTGCTTAATGCTTACCACATCATTGTTGATGGAAGTGATAATTTTACGACGCGCTATCTTCTTGCTGATCACGCTGCCCAATGCAAAAAACCCTTAATAAGTGGTGCTGTAGAACGTTTTAATGGCTCATTAACCGTCCTTATGCCGTATAAAGACAATAATCCTCACTATCGCGATTTATTTCCCACCCCTCCAGCTCACGGGACTATCCCAACATGCGCTGAAACTGGAATAATCGGTGTTTTACCTGGCGTTATTGGGACCCTACAAGCAATGGAAGTTATTAAAATGATCACAAACATCGGAGAGCCATTAGTAGGAAAGATTCTTCTCTATAATGGATTATTAGCGCAATTTAATATTATTACTTATAAACGCTCAAATTATAAAGAAAATGCCATAGTTATTAAGAAGCTTGGAGAATTATGATTATGTCCTCTCTTCCACTAATTTTTAGCACTCTCGCAATATGTATTGAAATACTAATATTTTATCGCAAGTCATCGAAACACTGTAACCAATTGAAACTATTAGATTTATCACAAATGTTGAAAACCTTTTGTGAAAAAATAATTCTCTATAATGGATTATCAGTATAATTTCATGTCATCGTCTATAAATGGACAGAGACTCGTGGGAACGTAGCTGCTATCAGTATTCTTGTGTAAAAAATTTTCGACGTAGATAAAAATACAATCAGCAGAACTCTATTCAACTATTTTACTATTCACACATAAAAATTGTTTCACATGAAAGTGCTTACTTCAAACCATAACCTATAAATAAATAATCTAAGTCACATTTTAGTGATTAATACTATAGAAGGTCAATGATCTGTCCGTACATCTCTAACCTCAAGAGAAAACGTCTATTCATCGAGCATCATAAAATGCAGCTTAGGATTATTGCACGTATAAGAACAATCAATTGTTTCTGTTCATAAGAAAAATACATGGGAATTGATGTAAAAGTACATAGGGATTGATGTGTATAGAAGGATTGAGATAAACCTCATGGAGAGCTTTAATTACATAATTATCGCATTCAGAAGCAGAAAGTTGCGGCTCATGAATTGATAATCCTTCAGCAATAATTTCACAGACAAGTATATGTAGAAAAAGTGAAGCAAACAAATCTTGAAAACCAATCTGCAGATGACAGCGTAAAGAGTGCATTTTTATAAAAGATCTCTTTAAAATAAGCGAGTAAATATGCAATGTTAAATGTGTTCTGTTTTGCGTGAGGGGCGTTCCCCCTAACAAAACATCAATAAGAGCTCTTTTTATAAAACCGTGAAACTAAAATTACAAAAAGTCAGACTTCTTTCTAAAATTAACATCTATGGTATAAGTTAATTTGGCTCGTTCGCTTTATTATTATCCATTGGTAAAGGAACAGGATGATCGGATAAACTGCGTAAATAAAGCAAAAGATCGGCACGATCTTGATCATTTTTAATTCCACGAAAAGACATAATGGTCCCAGGAAAAGCTTCACGTGGAGAATGTAAATAACGATCTAACGTTACAAAATCCCATTTTTGATCAGAATGAGCACGTAATGCCCGTGAATAAGCAAAACCTGCTGCTGATGCCAAAGGGCGGTTAACAATCTCCCAGAGGACTGGACCAACACGCCCTGCTGCATTGCGTCCAGATGTGTGGCATATGGCACATTGGCGAAAAACTTTACGGCCATTTTCAAAATTGCCTTGTTGAAGGCGGCTATTTAGTGATAGGGAAACATCAGGTGCTTTTTGTTTTTCTTGAAATATATCATTCTTGGCAACTGTATGATGATATTGGACTGATGTAGGATGATCGTAAATTATATTGCTGAGTGTGGAAATCCCCACAACAGCGACCAGCACACATAAACAAGCACAAATAAAATAAATAAATCTCCGGCGATTCATAAAAACTCAAATGTTCACGGTTTCATTACCATTTTTAGTCTAAGCTTTTTCTTTATAACACACAACATCATAAATGCATCACAGATGACATTTGGAATCTTACAATGGCTCTTGAACCAATTATTCTTATTCCTGCCCGTATAGGCTCAACCCGTCTTCCTCAAAAAGCTCTCGCTAAAATTGGCGGAAAACCGATGATTGTTCATGTCGCAGAACAAGCTAAAAAAGCTGCAATAGGACGTACAATCGTTGCAACAGATCATAATGATATCGCTAAAGCTGTTGCAGATTATGGACATGAATATATCATAACACGAGGTGATCATAAGTCTGGATCTGATCGTATTTATGAAGCTTTAATGCGCATTGATCCGGAACAACGTTACAATGCCATTTTAAATATACAAGGTGACTTACCAACAATAATGCCTCGTGAAATCATTCGTGCGCTACGCCCTTTAGAAAATAGCTTTACTGACATTGCAACCTTGGGCGCCCAAATCATTGAAGAAAATGAAACAAGAGATCCCAATGTTGTCAAAATCATTGGTACACCGCTTTCTCAAAATCGTCTTCGTGCTCTTTATTTTACGCGCGCCACAGCACCCTATGGAGACGGTCCTCTTTATCACCATATTGGAATATACGCCTATAGGCGCGAAGCACTTGAGAAATTTGTATCATTCAAACCCTCACCACTTGAGAAACGTGAAAAACTTGAACAATTACGTGCATTAGAAAACAACATGCGTATTGATGTGGAAATAGTCGATACAATTCCCTTAGGTGTAGACACACAACATGATCTCGATAGAGTTTGTGAGATTTTAGCATGAAAATACTTAAAAAAACCAATAAAATTTCTTTCCAAGGAGAATACGGCGCTAATTCCCATATTGCTTGCTCCAATATGTTCCCCAATATGGATGCTGTTCCCTCTGCTACTTTCGAAGACGCCCTTAATTTAGTGGAAAGCGGGAAAGCTGATCTTGCTATGATCCCTATTGAAAATACCCTTGCGGGACGCGTTGCAGACATTCATCATCTTTTACCGCAGTCATCTCTTTATATTATTGATGAATATTTTTTACCTATCCATTTTCAACTCATGGTTTTACCCGGCGTTACACATGACGAAATTAAAACCGTCCACAGCCATACGCATGCCCTTGCACAATGCCGAAAAATCATACGAAACAACGGTTGGAAACCTGTTGTTTCTGCTGACACCGCTGGAGCTGCAAAATTTATTAAAAAAAATGCTAAACGTTCACAGGCTGCCTTAGCACCTTTAATCGCAGCAGAACTCTATGGACTTGATATTCTTGAAAGAGATGTTGAAGATAACCCTCATAATATTACCCGTTTTGTCATCCTTTCACGCTCCAAACGACATGTCCCCAAACCTCAAAATGGCGAAAAAATCATCACCAGTCTTCTTTTTCGAGTGCGCAATGTCCCCGCTGCTCTCTATAAAGCTATGGGAGGATTTGCAACGAATGGTATCAATATGACAAAATTAGAAAGCTATCAAATTGGTGGAAATTTCAATGCAACACAATTCTTTGTTGATATTGAAGGGCATCCTGAAGACCCGATGATGAAACTTGCCTTAGAAGAATTATCTTTCTTTTCTGCAGAACTGCGTATTATCGGTACTTATCCAGCACAAAACGATCGAACATCGTATATATAAAAGCAATTAGGCTGCTATCATTCTTTGCTGATATCAAAGAGCATCGTAAAAATTTCATAATGCAACGTATCTTGAAAGAGCTCGTTTTTTTCTACTCAACACCCTTCATAAACACTGAAGAAGAAAAAACGGCTCATAAAAGAATATATAAATTATTTCCATAATATTTTTTCACAAATTATATCATGATAAAAAGCACTTCAACTTGTATAAAAACCAGTGTAAAAAAACACAGTAACCAAAAATAAAAACGCTTGTACCATCTATTTCCCTTTATATCTTCAAAGAGAGCTTCTTGAGAAAAGTCATTTCCTCTGACAATATTCCAATAAAGATAACGAACTTCTAAATTAGCTCTCAAAACAATTCAAATTATTATACATGATAGAGCATTCAAATTTCTTAGACTGATATCAGTCTGAACATGGTTTAAAACTAGAAAATGCAACTTAGCCCTGATTTTAGCGTTAAGTTTGAGCTTTTATCTTTATAAAAATTGATTTATGATTCACCTCACTTTAGAAAAAGGAGAAGATAATGAAAAAAATCTTCATGCAAGGATTATTAGCCGCAAATATTCTCGCCTACTCTAGTGGTGCGTTTGCTGGCTTTGGTGAGAGAAAATGGAATTTTGGGCTGGATGAAAGTGTTGTGATCATCCCATCCGATACAATCCATCAAGGAGCTGAATACTCTTGTAGTATCTTTGAACCAAAGAAAGTATCCTTTACTTTATCGTACTCTACCCCTTCTGATTTAAACAAATTGAGAATTGCTGTTGATGATGAAAAAAAAATAACCCATGATAAAGAAAAGAAGATCTTTATCCTAAAAAATATAAAATCTCTTCATATAAGTTTTCCTTCGTCAGGACATTATATTTTTAAAAATATTACGAAGAAAAAAGTTGTTGGAACAAATTGTGACACAGGAGATTATGATTAACAATATTTCTATAACATCTAAATTTTAGTAGATTTATTTTTTTCAGTTATTTTTTTTCAAAATACAGCATAATAAGCCATTAAAACTTATCGCTGAAGAGGTGTTTTTATCCTAATATGGCAAACCTTAAGTTGCTCATAAGGTTAGATATTAAGGAACTTTTGCGAAAACTAAAAGACTAAATTTAAATTGTTCTGTATTTTCTACTATCAGAGCTATTTTTTTAATAAGAATATGCTTCTCTCTTCGCAACTGCTTCATTTTAAGTGATATAAAGCACATCGTACCCAAATCACTTAGATAAACGGAAAAGTAAAATTTGCTCTACAGATGCATTCCTCACTGCACTTTAAGTCATACTCATTCAGCTTTTTATAAAAATTATCTCGCTTTTCCCTCCTTATTAAAGAATATATTATTTGAAACTATAAAATGTCGCTTATATCGAATAAGAACCATTTTTATGCTTATAAAATCCGTATCCCCTTATTTCTATAGCGTTGAATGTTGCATCTCCTCTTGTATGAGTACAGCCCCTTTAAAAATATATGAAATCTTTTCTCAAATAATGAAACTTCATATATTGACCCACCTTGTGATGAACATCAATGTTTTTTAATTAAAAGAACAAGCACGCAAAAAAAGAGCGATAACATCTACTCAGTATTTATATATTTATATTATGTTAAAAGAGGTGGTGCTCTTATAAGATATTTAAGATACTGGCTTATCATTATACGACTTTGATTTTCTTACACTGAATTAAAACCACGAATAAAGTAAGATCCTCCCATCTTAAATCTCATATTGAATCCATTAAAATCGTTTCCTCGAAAGTTACAAATGGGATTGGTGTGTGAGTAAAAATGATTAAAAAAAGGAATAAAAATGCTTCTTATAAAGCCTCTCAAGTACAAGGGATCGCAACATTGGGAGTTGTTAAATAGCATGAGGGCTAAAATTTATACTTTGTATTAAGCATAAAGAGGGTAGCGCAACAATAGATTTATAACTCAAGGGAAGCATGTATACTATTTATGAGTGGCGTTTGAAATATAGTTAAGAGTATTGAGCAATCGCTCTTTAAAAAGCCTGTGAATGTATAACATTAAATGTATTCTGTTTGGGATGTTCTGTTTTGTATAGAGGAGCAACACCATTAAAGCAATATTTTATAATTCTTTAAATAGCACTCTTCCCCCCTGACTTTCGAATGTTAGCCAATTACATGATCTATCTGCTTTATTTGCTTCTTTGACTGTTGTAAATTTTTGATGATTCAATTTCGTAGTTTTAGAACAGATGTATCTATCCTAAAACTCTTACATGTTTCAGCGAATGAGAATAATTATACATTCAGACTATCTTAAGCGAAAAAATATTTTCATACCAAATAAATATGAAGAGCTACTGCTATAAAAACTGGTAAATCCACAATCTCTTTGTTGTTTATATGTCAATAAATTAAACGCAAAGGAAAATTCTTCGTCGTTCTTAGGATATTTTTCGTTTCTGATCTTGATTTTTCATTCCAAATCGACAATATGAGCTTGGGAGGTTGGTGGTGGACGAACTACTCGCCAACTGGGTCAGGTCTGGAAAGAAGCAGCCCCAACGAGTTCTGGTACGGGTCATCGTTCCAACCTCCTATTTTGCTGAAGAAATTATTTTTTATGCTGTCTTTTAGCGAGGTATTTTTAATCTTCAGAGCAGCATTTGTATGCAGCAAATAAAGGGGTTTTGTTATTTTTAAACAAATTGTCCCATAAATAATTTGATTAAGAAAAAATCCTTTTATATGAGACTACAGTATTGATCTATGCTTTTGTATTATCAAAATGTACGCATAAAGAACTTCGAAGTTGGAAATACTCATGGAAAATTTACCGGTAGAAACAGCCTATCGTGTTCTTGCTCGTAAATATCGACCAAAAAACTTCTCTGACCTCATTGGTCAGGAAGCTATGGTGCGTACTCTCACCAACGCCTTTGAAAAAGGTCGTATTGCACAAGCGTGGATGTTAACAGGGATTCGTGGCGTAGGTAAAACCACAACAGCACGTATTTTGGCACGTGCGCTTAATTATAAAACAAAAGATATTGATCAACCAACAACCGTATTGGACTCTCTTGGAGAACATTGCACACAAATTATCGAAGGACGCCATATTGATGTTATAGAAATGGATGCCGCTTCTCATACGGGCATTGATGATATTCGTGAAATTATTGAACAAATACGCTATCGTCCTGTTTCTGCACGCTATAAGGTTTATATTATAGATGAAGTACATATGCTCTCAACACAAGCCTTTAATGGTTTATTGAAAACTCTTGAAGAACCACCGTCCCATGTGAAATTTATTTTTGCCACAACAGAAATTCGCAAAGTTCCTATTACAATTCTTTCGCGTTGCCAACGTTTTGATTTGCGACGTATTGAATCAAAAGCTTTGAGTGCACATTTGCGTCAAATTGCGAAATATGAAAAGGTAGAAGTAGAAGATCAAGCACTCTCTATGATTGCCCGTGCTGCAGAAGGATCAGCACGTGATGCATTATCCATTTTTGATCAAGCAATCGCCCATAGCAATGGCAATGTTAATGCTATTGCGGTGCGTACAATGTTAGGATTAGCGGATCAAGCACGTATCATTGATCTTTTTGAATTTATTATGAAGGGCGATGTTGTCAATGCGTTACATGAATTACGCAGTCAATATGAAGCAGGTGCTGATCCTCTTACTATATTGACAGAACTAGCCGATTTTAATCATCTGGTCACACGTTTACGTTTTACACCAGAAATAGTGGAAGATTTTTCTCTAACTGAAGAACAACGTTTAAGAAGTTTAGACTTTTCAAAAAAACTTTCCGTTCCTATTTTATCCCGAAACTGGCAAATGTTACTCAAAGGTTTACAGGAAGTTAATCAAACTGCACGTCCTCTTCAAGCCGCTGAAATGCTTTTAATTCGTCTTGCTCACACGGCTGACTTACCAACTCTTGATGAGGCTTTAAAAAAGCTTACGCAAGAAAAAACGCCTCTCACACTGGTTAAAAACTCTTCTCATCAAGAATCTACAAATGCAAATAATATAACAAAAGAAACAATGGTCGGAGCCCATGCTTCCTCGAGCGTTTCAAATACATTACCCGATCAATCAGATTTTAAAAGCTCTTTGAAAAACCAATTAGATCATTCCTTACAACCGGAAAATTTAGTTAAAAATCAAAACCATGACAAAATCAACGCCCAAGAAGTAACAGAAATTCTAGAAACTTCTCCATCTACTGATCTTTCTGAAAAGATTGTAAATTTATCGCATTCTGTCACGCAAACAACAGAAAAGATTACTGAACCTAAAACTCTCGTGATTAATTCTTTGCACGATATTGTTCAATTAGCCGAACAGCATAATGACACTCCTTTCAAACTCCTTATTAAAGAATTTGTTCATCCTGTTTCTTTTGAAGCTGGGCATATTACCTTAAGACTTTCTGAAAATACCCCACAATTTCTTGCTCATGATATAGAAAAAAAGATATCTCAATGGACAGAAAAACGCTGGACAATAACTTTTGTTAATGAAGGAGGTGGCCCAACCTTACAGGAGGAAAGTATAGCGATTCAAAAGACTCTTTTTTCTAATGCAGAAACAGATCCTGATATTGCGAAAATCCTCAATCATTTCCCAGAAGCAAAAATTGTCGATATTCGACTCAATAAAGAAGAAAATGATCTTGATTTACTCTCCAATACCTTTAAAAATGCTGATATTTTTAAAAATAAAAATGATATCAATGATGAATAAGGATACCTATTCCTATGCGTGAAATGATGAGCATGATGAAAAAAGCCAAAGAAATGCAAGAAAAAATGCAGAAGATTCAGGAGGAAATAGCTAATCTGCAAGCTGTGGGCACTGCAGGGGGTGGTCTCGTCAATATCACTTTAAATGGCAAAAATATTATAACAGCAATTCAAATTGATCCTTCATTACTCAAACCTGAAGAAGCTGAAATTCTTGAAGATCTCATTATGGCAGCTTATAATGAAGCAAGAACAAAAATCGAAATCGCAATAGAAGAAAGAACCAAAAGTATAACGGCAGGGCTACCACTCCCATCAGGTTTCAAGCTTCCATTTTAATGAAACGGATTTTTTCCGTGGGACAAAAATATGTCTAAATACATTGCAGGACCTGAGATTGAACGTCTCATTCAGATTTTATCACGGTTACCAGGTCTTGGTCCACGTTCAGCGCGTCGTGCTGCACTGCATCTTATCAAAAAAAAGGAGACTTTGCTGGAGCCTTTAGGAGCGGCTATACAAGCAGCTATCGAAAAAGTCGGCATTTGTTCTGTTTGTGGAAATGTCGATACCATTGATCCTTGTTCAATTTGTACAGATTTGCGCCGCGATGATACAACAATCATCGTTGTTGAGGATATTGCTGATCTGTGGGCCCTTGAGCGCGCAAAAACTTTAGCCGCACGTTATCATGTGTTGGGTGGACGACTCTCCCCCTTAGATGGAATAGGTCCTGACGAACTCAACATTGCCACCTTAATACAGCGTGTTGTACAAAACCCTATTACGGAGATTATTCTTGCTGTCAATGCGACTGTCGAAGGTCAAACAACTGCTCACTATATCACTGATCAGCTTTCTAATTTTCCAGTTAAAATTACGCGACTTGCTCATGGTGTTCCTGTAGGAGGTGAGCTTGATTATCTTGATGATGGAACTTTAGCAGCAGCTGTACAAGCAAGAACAAATCTTTAAAGCTTTTTCTTCTTAACCTTTAGCTCTTTAATGACGGGGGAATATTAAAATGATAAAGAAAAATCTCTCACTTTTAAACGACTTTGGTCCTGGTGTTTTAGTATGTTTACTCATATCAGCCTTAGCTTATGGCTTAGAAGTTGTAGAAAAACAGCTTTTCACGGAAGCGTGGCTTGAAAGCCTTGTTTTGGCAATTCTTCTAGGATCAATTATCCGTAGTTGTTTTTCTTTGCCAACATATTTTCAAAAAGGTATCACCTTTTGTGCAAAAACACTTCTCGAAATTGCTATCGTTCTTCTAGGAGCAAGCATTAGCATTAACGCAGTCCTTTCAGCTGGCTGGAATTTGCTTGCTAGTATCATATTCGTGATATTCGTAACGATTATCCTGAGCTTTGCCATCGGCCGACTTTTCGGGCTTTCTACACATTTGGCAATGCTGGTCGCTTGTGGGAATGCTATTTGTGGCAATTCAGCTATTGTCGCCGTTGCACCTGTTATAAAAGCAAAACATGACGATGTAGCCGCGTCAATTGCCTTCACTGCTCTTTTAGGAATTCTTATTATTTTATTTCTACCCTTTTTACATCCATCTCTGAATTTGTCATTTAGCCAATATGGTGTGCTTGCTGGCATGGTTGTGTATGCTGTACCACAGGTTTTAGCAGCAACAGCACCTATCTCTTTTCTAAGTGTTCAAATTGCAACAATTGTCAAATTAGTACGGGTTCTCATGTTAGGCCCTGTTATTTTTACTCTATCAATCATTTATCGCCGATCAGCAGAAACACGCTTGCGTTTACATACCCTCGTCCCATGGTTTATCATTGGCTTTATTATCATGATGCTTGTTCGCTCAAGTGGTCTTATCCCTGAAAAGGCTATCAATCCCATCAAATTTATTGCCCAGTTGTTTACTGTTATCTCAATGGCTGCACTAGGATTAGGTGTTGATATCCGATCACTAAAAAAAGCAGGATGGCGCGTCATTTTGGCTTCAACCTGCTCCATAATTATTCTCGGTATTTGTAGCCTTATTATGATACAATTGAATGATTTAAATCATATAACATTTTAAAATGTGCATTGATTATTATTTTTCAACGTAGTATGCAATCAACCCAAAGTCCTCATTATTATTAAAATCAGTTCTTTCATAAACCAGAAAAAGTTCTAAAATATTGCTCATT
Source organism: Bartonella sp. CL434QHHD (assembly GCF_042195145.1). Taxonomy (NCBI): domain Bacteria; kingdom Pseudomonadati; phylum Pseudomonadota; class Alphaproteobacteria; order Hyphomicrobiales; family Bartonellaceae; genus Bartonella; species Bartonella sp. CL434QHHD. Next base: position 31,834 of record NZ_JBHINT010000044.1, read on the forward strand.
ATTCTATACAAAAAATTGAAAGAGCTGATATTTAAGTGAAAACTGTCAATTTTGCTTTTCAGTCCATAATGATTTGCAACGGGGTAGTATCAAAATACGTAACTCATACAAAACAATACCATTTCTTTCATCTGCTCTCATTACGCTGAGGTTTTTATACAAAGACTGATAAAATATATTCTTATTTGGAAAAAATGTGAGGTCATGACTTTTCCTCTTTTAAATTACTTTTACTTACTATGTGATACAAGTGGCATCAACGTACTATTTGATAGCTTAAAAGTTGTGACAACCCTTACATTTAAATGATTCGTGAAAGGATTTTTGATTCATACGCTAACTCCGCTTGTAATATACAAGCTAATAAATTTAATTGTTTCACCATAAGTAAATTTAAAATAAGAGAATCTTACAATACTCAAGGTACTCATTCAAAAAGTGAAATAATAAGGATTAAATTAACATCTCGTTCTATCTCATAAAAAGATATTGTTGCTTATTGGCACTAGTAACTTTCTTACAAATGAAATATACGATAATGAAAAGATTAAAAATACAGCAGGACTTTTATTTATCGTTTTATTCAACTAAAATATTTTTATGCTTATCCTTGCTATAGATACTGCTTCAATTTATTGTGCTGTTGCGCTTATTCGTCATAAATCTGTTATTGCGCGTATCAATGAACGCATGAACAAAGGACATGCCGAAAAAATTATTGGGCAGATTACACAAATAATGAAACAAGCCAATATGACGCTTGATCAAGTTGAGCGTATTGCTGTCAATATTGGACCTGGATCATTTACTGGTGTACGTGTCGGTGTTGCAACAGCACGCGCTTTGGCATTAGCACTTGAAATACCAGCTGTTGGAGTGAGTGCTCTTGAAGCGTTAGCAGCACAAGTCATAAACAGTAAAAGTACAGTATCGGCAATTACTGTTGTCATTGAAGCAGGGAGAGGAATGTTCTACCATCAAAATTTTCATAATGATCTCACACCTTTGGGAGAGCCGGGATTAAAAACAATTGAAAATATCCTCGAAGATTTGCCAAAAAAAACCCGACTGACTGGCCCAGCTGCTGATGTCGTTATGGAGCATATTAAAAACCATAAAATACACGAAAAAATTGTCCTAGAAAAAATCCCCTGCGAAGCGGCCGATATTGTAAACTATGCTTATCTTGCTGCAAACAAACAATCAAAAAATTCGCCTCGCCCACTCTATCTACGCAGCGCTGATGCAAAACAACAAACCAATTTTGCTTTGCCACAAAAAAAAATAATGCCCAAATTTTCATTGACAAAAAAGATTTTTGGAATTGCTCCGCTACAAGTTAATGATAGTGCTTCTCTTCATCAAATTCATCAACATTGTTTTACCCCTTCTTGGGAAAAACAAGCTTTTGATAATTTCTTAACAGATCACTCTATCTTCGGATACAAAGTTTTTCTCATTGATCGCTCTGATCAAATTTTAGGCTTTTGCCTATGCCGTCTCATCCTTGATGAAGCAGAAATCATCACAATTGCTGTTCATCCTCATTATCGTCAACAAGGAATTGGTACCTTTCTTATCGATCGTACAGTTCACCATCTTCACGACAAGGGCGCTATAAAATTATTCTTGGAAGTAGAAGCCACAAATCTTTCTGCTTTGAACCTTTATCAACGCTTTGAATTTCAAAAAATTTCTGAACGTCTTGCCTACTACGCGTCAAAAAATGGTCGTGGTGATGCAATTATCATGCAAAAAACTTTTAAGCAAATAGATTGAGATTTGTGTAAAAAACATTTACACATGCGCTATGAATAAAGTAAATCCTAAAAATACGCCTCCTGTTGCTCCTAAAAAGGTTTTTATCAAAACCTATGGATGTCAAATGAATGTTTATGATAGCCAACGGATGACTGATAGCCTCAGTTCGCAAGGCTATGTGACAACACAAATTCCCAATGATGCCGATCTTATTCTTGTTAATACCTGTCATATTCGTGAAAAAGCAGCAGAAAAACTTTATTCTGATCTTGGTCGTTTGCGCGTTATGCGTCAAGAGCGCACACCTGATAAACCCCTGATGGTTGGTGTAACAGGTTGTGTTGCACAAGCTGAGGGAAGTGAAATCTTGCGCCGTGCTCCAACAGTGGATCTTGTCATTGGTCCGCAAATGTATCATCGCTTGCCAGAATTGTTAGAAAAAGCAAAACAAGGAAAAAAAATTATCGAAACAGACTATGCTGTTGAAGATAAATTTGCTCATTTGCCGCCCCATAATAAACATGCGGTAAGAAAACGAGGTGTTAGCGCATTTTTAACAGTACAGGAAGGTTGCGATAAATTTTGCACTTTTTGTGTTGTTCCTTACACACGCGGTGCTGAAATATCACGGTCTGTCGAGCAAATTACCGAGGAAGCCCGCCAACTCATCGAAGCGGGTGTCAAAGAAATTACGCTGCTTGGACAAAATGTCAATGGTTGGCATGGACAAAGTGCTGATGGCAAAACTTGGCGTCTTGGCGATCTTCTTTATCATCTTGCAAAACTCAATGGTTTAAAGCGTTTGCGTTACACAACCAGCCACCCACGTGATATGGATGATAGCCTTATTGCCGCGCATCGAGATCTTGATATGTTAATGCCTTACCTCCATCTTCCTGTTCAATCAGGTTCAGATCGCATCTTAAAAGCCATGAACAGACAACACAAAAGCTCTCATTATCTTCATCTTATCGAAAAAATTCGAAACGCACGGCCAGATATTGCCTTTTCAGGCGATTTTATTGTAGGGTTTCCAGGAGAAACAGATGAAGACTTTGAAGAAACCATTAAACTTATTCAACAAGTACAGTACAGTTCAGCTTATTCTTTTAAATATTCCCCCCGTCCTGGAACAGTGGGAGCCACAATGAAAAATCATGTTGATGAATCTGTAAAAGATTCCCGACTTCAACATTTACAAGCCCTTCTCCTTGAGCAACAAAATACGTTTTTGCGTTCTAAAATTGATCAGAAAACGAACGTTCTCATCGAAAAACCTGGACGTCACTCAGGGCAAATGGTAGGGCGTTCCCCTTGGCTTTTACCTGTTGTTGTCGATACAGAAGCCTCTACAGGTAGCGTGATAGAAATTCATATTAAAAATGCCAGCTCAAACAGTTTTGTTGGTGAAGTGACAAATAGATAAACATGCCTCTAACACCTTGTTCAAAAATAAATATTTTTGAAAACTCTTTTATTTTAAAAGAAAATGATTACATCTAAAGCGTGCACTTTTTGTAAAAATTGTCTTTTATAAAGTTTACTTAACAAAATGTGCAATGTTTATGTAGATATGGAGAATAGGCTGAAAGCTTCAACCGAAAAAATAAAGCGTATTAAAGAAAAAGTAAATATGTCCCTTGAAAAGGCTGATACCTTGAAACAAACAAGCGCTTCAGATGTGAGCCAAGTTGTTTTGATTTTCGAAAATAATAAATATGCAAAAGCAGTTTTTGGTAAATTTGACGAAAATCTCGCTTATATCGAAAAAAAACTCGAACTTAGTATTCATCCGCGTGGTAATGAAGTCTTAATCCGTGGAAATATTTCTGTTATAAAACATGCGCAATATGTATTGCAGCAGCTTTATGAACGTGCCAAAACACATCAAGAGCTCACTTTATCAGATATAAAAGGAGCGATTGCTATGGTAAATATACCAAAGAAGCAGAAAGAAGACACAATAACACACAAATCTGCAACGAAACGTATACCAGCACGGTTGAGTACCCATAAAAAAATAATTCATGCAAGAACTCCAACACAAGACGCTTACATAAGCGCTATGGAGCATACTGAACTTGTGTTTGGTGTAGGACCAGCAGGAACAGGAAAAACGTATCTTGCTGTTGCTCATGCTGCAATGCTTCTAGAACGTGGTATCATTGAGCGAATTATTCTCTCACGTCCAGCTGTTGAAGCTGGAGAACATCTTGGTTTTCTTCCCGGTGATCTCAAAGAAAAAGTCGACCCATATTTACGACCACTTTATGATGCTCTTTATGATATGATGCCCGCTGAAAAAATAGAACGCATTTTAGCTTCTGGTGTCATAGAAATTGCTCCTCTCGCCTTTATGCGGGGACGAACACTTGCCCATGCTGCTGTTATTCTTGATGAGGCACAAAATACTACCCCCATGCAAATGAAGATGTTCCTCACACGTCTTGGAGAAGGAACGCGTATGATTGTGACCGGTGACGTAAGCCAAATTGATTTGCCTACAGGGCAAAAATCAGGTCTCATTGAAGCAATTCGCATTCTTTCAAATGTAGAAAATATTGCAATTGTGCATTTTGATGAAAAAGATGTTGTACGACACCCACTTGTTGCTGCTATCGTTCGTGCTTATGATCGTGATTCCGAAATACAAAATAAAAAAAAATCATTCGCATGCGATGCATTAAAAAATGAATTTGATTCGTCATGATTATTATTGATATAATGATTAAAAGCGCAGGGTGGAATGATGAGAAAATGCTTTATAATATCACTGAAAAAGCATTAATGGCAACTATGCATCATGTTTCATTGGAAAATGTTGTAAGCGAGATTAGCCTGCTTTTTACGGATGATGAACATATGGCACAAATCAATGCACAATGGCGCAACAAAAACAAATCCACTAATGTATTATCCTTTCCTGCTTTTCCACTTAAAGCTGGAAATCAACCTGGTCCCATGCTCGGTGATATTATTATTGCCCGAGAAACTGTTGTTTTCGAAGCAGAGAAAGAAGGAAAAACATTTCAAGATCATTTAACGCATATGATTGTTCATGGTATCTTACATCTGCTTGGTTATGACCATGAAACTGATGATGAAGCATATAAAATGGAAAAGCTCGAAAGAGAAATTCTTCAAAAGCTTTCCATAAAAGATCCTTACGCATAATTGTCTATCAATGATAAAATTTAACTTTTAAAATCAATATTACCAGCATACCATTTAAAGCCTCTTATTTATCTGTTATAAAAAGAAAGTCTAAAAGATTTCAAAACCATGGCAAACAAAATAAATGCACAAAATAATAGTCAAGCATCTTCTAATAATGAAAAAGACCCCTCTCAACAGACGAATCATACAGAGAAATATTCCCTGATGAATCATTTATTTTCATTCTTACGGGGTCGTAATTGTGCATCTACGTCACTGCGCGATGATCTTACCGTTGCACTCACGACTAACAATGAAAAAGATACCGCCCTCTTCTCACCTGAAGAACGTACTATGCTGCATAACATTTTACGCTTACGTGAAGCACGCGTGGATGATGTTATGATACCTCGTTCTGAAATCGAAGCATTAGAAATAAACACCTCTCTTGGAGAAACCCTTCAATGTTTTGCAAAAATTGGTCATTCTCGTATACCCGTTTATGCTGAAACTTTAGATGATCCGCGCGGCATGATCCATATCCGCGATATTCTTAACTACATCACTCGCTTTATTATCAACCCAACAAAAACCGAACAAAAATCCGATTTGCTTCAATTAAACCATACAGACTTGCATACTCCAATCGGTGAATTGGATTTGATCCGAACAGTTCTCTTTGTTCCCAGTTCTATGCTTGCGAGCAAATTATTAACACGGATGCAAACTACACGAACTCAAATGGCTTTAGTTATTGATGAACATGGAGGAACAGATGGTCTCGTTTCAATGGAAGATATTGTTGAGTTAGTCGTTGGGGATATCGAAGATGAACATGATAATGTCGACAATGCTATCGTACGTGAACCAAATAATAAATGGCTCGTTGATGCAAGAACTGAACTAGAAGATGTGGAGAAAGCTCTTGGTCCTGATTTTATCGTAGGGGAATATGGTGATGAAGTTGATACTATTGGTGGTTTGATCGTCTCCATTCTTGATCGCATTCCTGCTAAAGGTGAAATTGTCGAAGCTGTACCTGGCTATAGATTTCGTATTTTAGAAGCTGATAAACGCCGGATTAAACGATTGCGCATTTTTCGCATTCCCAAAAATGAGAATCTTGAGAACAATGCCATCCCTAAAGAATAGTCCAGCGTTTTTAAACAATTTCATCGTTTTTTTGTTCTCTGTTACAGGCTGGAAGCGCCAAGCATGGATATTTCTGTGTGGTGCTCTTACTTCTTTTGCACTTCCACCCTTTTATTTAACACCTCTTTGCTTTTTAACTTTCCCTCTCTTTATTGTTTTACTTGACTCAATACGGGCCACCAAAAACAATAAAAAACATTTTTTTACTTACGCTTTAAGCTGTGGAACCTTTGGTTTTAGTTATTTTATTTGCGGCCTTTGGTGGCTATGCAATGCTTTGTTAACAGATCCAGATTCTTTTGGTTGGGCAGTCCCATTAGCCATTTTATTCCCTCCACTCTACCTTTCTCTTTATTGGTTTTTTTCTGGTTTCATTGTCGGTTTATTATGGACAAAAGGAATAGCACGCTTTTTTGTTTTAGCCTTTGCATTAGGATTATCCGAGTGGTTGCGTGCGTTTTTATTCACAGGATTTCCATGGAATTCTCTTGGCTATACAGCCATGCCAACCCCAATGTTCATGCAATCTGATGCAATCGTAGGACTTTACGGAATGAATATTCTTGCTGTATTAGCCTACAGTTTGCCAACTGTTTTATTAACGAATGAAAAAAAGAAAGTGGCACTTTCTCTTTGCTTATCACTTATATTCATTCACTGTGGTTTTGGGTTTTATCGTCTTCATACTATAGAAAACACAGCTGAAGATCAAAAAAGTGCTTATTGGGTGCGTATTGTTCAACCGTCCATCCAACAAAATATAAAATTGCGTGATAATACACGAGAAGCTATGTTGGAAGCGCATATGAAGCTAAGTGCAACACCAACAACCGATCAAAATTCAGAACCCGATTTTATCATATGGCCGGAAGCTTCCGTTCCTTACCTTCTTTATGATAACTCATCTATCACAATGCGCATTGCCTCTCTTTTAAAACCTAAACAATGGGCTATTATCGGAGCAATACGCGCCAGCAATGATCTACCTCATTCCCAAACACAATATTTTAATACAATTGCAGTCATTAATGCTCAAGGTAATATTTTAAATACCTCCGATAAACTTCATTTGGTTCCTTTTGGTGAGTATCTTCCTTATCAGAATTTATTGAAAAAAATTGGATTGCGTACCCTTGCCGATAATATTGGTGGATATAGTACTGCAAGTGTGCGCAAAATTGTTACAATGCCAAACGGATTTTCTTATCTACCCTTAATTTGTTATGAAGCAATATTTCCCCATGAAATGACTTTTCAAGGCTCCCCGCCTCAAGCAATTATTAATATTACAAATGATGCATGGTTTGGTGTAACACCTGGACCCTATCAACATCTTCAACAAGCACAGCTTCGTGCCGTTGAACTGGGAATCCCCCTCATACGGGCAGCTAATAATGGCATATCAGCTGTTATTGATTCTTATGGACGAATCGTTGTAGCTCTTCGACAAAATGCTGTGGGCATTATTGATTCACAAGTTCCATCATCCATTACCCCTATAGGAAGCAATGAATACAGAACTTTCTCTACTTTTATCTTATTCATCCTTATGCTATTGTGTCGTGTTGGTTTTGGTTCTACAAAACAGCTTAAATGATTCAAGTGCCCTTTGTACGGCATTATGTTGCGTGTACCAGTAGTATTGGGAAAAAATATTACATATTGTTTTAATTATATGATAAATCAGCTTCGCATAAATATGATGTTGATTTAGAAGAAAAGTGCTGGAAATAAAGAGTTGCATTATGACCGAAACTAGAAAAAAACCTGACCCTATAGATATCTATGTTGGAACTCGTATCCGTTTACGTCGTAATATTTTAGGACTCACTCAAGAGAAACTAGGTGAAAAATTAGGAATTACTTTTCAGCAAATCCAAAAATATGAAAAAGGAACAAACCGTATTGGTGCCAGTCGTCTTCAAGCGATAGCAGAAATTATGGATGTTCCTGTTTCTTACTTTTTTGATAAAGGTATTACCTCCCAACAAGTAGAGGGTTTTGCCGAAAGTGATCACAATTTTATAGACTTTTGTTCTAGCAGCGAAGGGATTCAGCTCATGCGCGCTTTTACAAATATATCTGATGCTAAAGTGCGTCGAAAAATTATTGACTTGGCAAAAGCACTTTCTGAGGAAGATGTGACAAATAAGTTATAAATTAAAATTATATCTTTTCTCTTTTATTCATATAAATTTGCATTGACGATTTGCTACAGAATTAGCAAATGGTAGCGACTTTAGTAAGCAATTAATTAAATCGTTGGTTTTCTTTTTTGAAGGAGTTCCTATGCCGCATCAAGATTATCTTTTTACGAGCGAATCGGTATCGGAAGGACATCCTGATAAAATTTGTGATCGTATTTCCGATGAAATCGTTGATATGATCTATAAAGAAGCTGAAAAGACTGGTACTGATCCATGGTTAGTACGCGTTGCCTGTGAAACGCTCGTCAGTGTCAACCGTGTTGTTATCGCTGGTGAAGTACGTGTTCCCGATACGCTATTAAAAAAAGATAAAAATAAAGAATTCATCTACGATGAAACTAGCTTTCCACTCATTAATCCTACACGTTTTCGTACAGCAGCGCGCCGTGCTATTCGTACCATTGGCTATGAACAAGCAGGATTCCATTGGAAAACTGTTAAAATTGATGTTCTTTTGCGCCCCCAATCAGCTGATATAGCAAGAGGGGTTGATAATGCTACGGATCGGCACGGTGAAGAAGGAGCAGGTGATCAAGGCATCATGTTTGGATATGCTTGCCGTGAAACACCTGATCTCATGCCTGCACCAATTTATTATGCGCATAAAATTCTCAAACTTCTTGCCGCAGCCCGACATAAAGGAGAGGGAGAAACTGGAAAATTAGGACCAGATGCTAAAAGCCAAATAACCATACGCTATAAAAATGGAAAACCAATAGAGGTCACATCCATCGTTCTTTCAACGCAGCACCTTGATGAAAGCTGGGATTCCAATAAAGTACGTACAGTGGTTGAGCCTTACATTCGCCAAGCTTTACATGACATTCCCATTGCAGCTCAATGCAGTTGGTATATTAACCCAACAGGAAAATTTGTTATTGGAGGACCTCAAAGCGATGCCGGATTAACGGGACGCAAAATTATTGTGGATACTTACGGAGGTGCAGCACCCCATGGAGGCGGTGCTTTTTCAGGAAAAGATACAACAAAAGTTGATCGTTCTGCTGCCTATGCGGCACGCTATCTGGCTAAGAATATTGTTGCTGCTCATTTAGCAGAGAGATGCACCATTCAACTCTCCTATGCAATTGGTATTGCACAACCTTTATCTATTTATCTTAATCTTCATGGAACAGGAAAAGTCGATGAAAAAGTTATTGAAGCAGCCATCCGCAAAATAATGGACCTTTCACCTACCGGCATTCGAAAACATCTTGACCTCAATAAACCTATTTATGCAAAAACAGCTGCCTATGGTCACTTTGGTCGTAAACCAAAAAACGATGGTTCGTTTTCATGGGAAAAAACTGATCTCGTGAAAACGCTTCAAACAATGATCCAAATCCCATGATTAAACATAATATACGTAAGAGTGAAGCATTTTTTGGACGCCGACAAGGAAAACAACTTCGAAACAGTCAGCTTACACGTATAAAAATGCTTCTCCCCAATTTTAATATTGATTTAAATGTTCCTCCTCCTTCAAACCTTACATCCTTATTTTCAAGCAAAGTAAGAGAAATTCGACTTGAAATCGGCTTTGGTGGAGGTGAACATTTACTTCATGAAATGGAATATTTTCCAAAAACCGGTTTTATCGGCGTCGAGCCCTTTATCAATGGCATGGCAAAAATATTGTTGTCTCTTGAACAGCATCAAAACCATCAAAATCGTCTTCGCCTCTATAATGATGATGCTACACGCCTCCTTGATTGGCTCCCTGATAACTCGCTTGATGGAATAGACCTCTTCTATCCTGATCCTTGGCCGAAAAAGAAACACTGGAAACGACGTTTCATCAACATAAAAAATCTTAACCGTTTTGCTCGTGTTCTTAAAATAGGGAAATTTTTTCGCTTTGCTAGCGATATAGACAGTTATGTAAACTGGACTTTGTACCATTGTGCACAACATGATCACTTTGAATGGAAAGCAGAAAGCCCTCAAGACTGGAAACTCCCTTATCCACTATGGAGTGGAACCCGCTATGAAGCAAAAGCTTTACGCGAAGGACGAACGCCTGCCTATCTTACCTTTATCAAGAAATAAATGATCAAGCGCTTTTCTCATAAACAACTTGAAAAATTTTGAATTTAAGAGTATCAATAGTTAAATTCTTGGTCTTATGATGAAGAGTGGGCCGTTGGACCCGCTCTTTTTTAATATCATAAAACTGATGAAAACAACTTGGATAAAATGTATGAACGAAGCTGAAAAAATAAGCAATCTTGACGAACCGCGCTTGTTTGAAGAAGAGGGTATCGAAGCACAGGTTGCTGCTCTTGTCATACCACTACTTAAACCTTTAGGTTTTCGTTTGGTTCGTGTAAAACTCCTTGGTCAAAATGGTTTAACACTTCAAATTATGGTTGAACGTGCCGATGGTTCTATGACCATAGAAGATTGTGAAACTGTTAGTCGAACTGTTTCCCCACTCCTTGATGTCCAAAATGTTATTGAACGCAAATATCATTTAGAAATCTCATCACCTGGAATTGATCGTCCATTGGTAAGAAAATCTGATTTTTTTCATTGGCAAGGGCATCTTGCAAAAATTGAAACAAAAATAATAATTGATGGGCGCCGAAAATTTCGCGGGACACTTACAAATATCACGCAAGATGGATTTATTTTAAACACTGATAAAGCTGCTTATGGAGAAGCCATGTATACCCCTATTTCCTTTTGTGATATCATAAATGCACATTTAGTGCTTACCGATGAGCTTATTCGCGATGCATTGAAACAAAATAAAGATTTAAGTCAACAATTCATTGCCGAAGAGAACGCTAACGACTCTATACAGACGCTCAATTTCAAAAAATAATATCACAGGGGAATACCCATCGTGTGGCACAAAGAAGGAGAAAATTGATGGCTACAAGCGCTAACAGGCTTGAGATTCTGCAAATTGCAGATGCTGTTGCACGTGAAAAGTCAATCGACCGTGAAATTGTCATTTCTGCGATGGCTGATGCTATTCAAAAAGCAGCACGTTCTCGTTATGGTCAAGAAACCAATATCCGTGCTGAAATCAATTCTAAAACAGGTGAAATTAAATTACAGCGCCTGCTTAAAATCGTTGATGTCGTTGAAGACTATACAACGGAAATTACTTTGTCTGATGCTCTCAAACATCAAGCAGAAGCAAAAATTGGTGATTTTTTTGCTGATCTTTTACCTCCTATGGATTTTGGACGTATCGCAGCACAATCTGCTAAACAGGTTATTGTACAAAAAGTACGCGACGCAGAGCGTGATCAGCAATATGAGGAATTCAAAAATAAAGTTGGTGAAATTATTTCTGGTACAGTTAAGCGTGTGGAATATGGTAACGTCATCGTTGATCTAGGGCGCGGTGAAGCTATTGTGCGCCGTGATGAATTAATTCCTCGTGAATCATTCCGCTATGGAGATCGCATTCGTGCTTTTGTCAATGATGTACACCGTGAAACGCGTGGGCCGCAAATCTTCCTTTCACGCACACATCCCCAATTTATGGTAAAACTTTTCACTATGGAAGTGCCAGAAATTTATGATGGTATTATAGAAATCAAATCTGTAGCTCGTGATCCAGGTTCACGGGCTAAAATCGCCGTTGTTTCACGCGATGGTTCCATTGATCCTGTTGGAGCATGCGTTGGAATGCGAGGAAGTCGTGTACAAGCTGTTGTTGCTGAATTACAAGGCGAAAAAATTGATATTATTCCTTGGTCGCCTGATGCGGCAACATTTGTCGTTAATGCACTGCAACCTGCTGAAGTTTCTAAAATTATCCTTGATGAAGATGCTGAACGGATTGAAGTTATTGTGCCAGATGATCAACTTAGCCTTGCTATTGGACGACGTGGGCAAAATGTTCGCTTGGCTTCACAGCTAACAGGATGGAACATTGATATTTTAACGGAAAAGGAAGAATCTGAAAATCGTCAAAAAGAATTTACTGAACGGAGTAAATTGTTTATGGAAGCCTTAGAGGTTGACGAAATGATCGGACAGGTTATGGCATCAGAGGGTTTTTCTTCTATTGAAGAAATCGCCTATATTGATCTTGAAGAAATCGCTTCTATTGATGGTTTTGACCATGATACCGCCGCTGAAATCCAAAGTCGTGCCCGCGAATATCTTGATCATCAAGAAAAAGAACTTGATGAAAAACGCAAGAAGCTCGGAGTTTCTGACGAATTGCGAACACTTCCTGGAATGACAAGTGCTATGTTGGTTGCTGTAGGTGAGGATGGTGTAAAAACGATAGAAGACTTTGCTGGCTATGCCGTTGATGATTTAGCTGGTTGGAGAGAACGCAAAGAAGGTCAAACACAGAATTTTTCTGGTATTTTAACCCCTTTTGACATTACACGCGCAGATGCAGAAGCTATGGTTTTAGCCGCACGTGTACAAGCAGGCTGGATAGACCAAGCTGATCTTGTTACAGAAAATCCTGTAGAAGATGAAAATTCTACAGAAAATGAAAAAATAGATGATTTGGATGTGGATACACTTTAAATGAATGAACGGACTTGCATTGTGACCCGAAAAAATGCTTCAGCACAAACGCTGATCCGTTTTGTTATTGGTCCCAATAACCAAATTGTTCCTGATCTTAAAGCGAATTTACCAGGGCGTGGCGTTTGGATTTCCGCCCATCACGCTGTTATTGAGAAAGCAATAAAACAGAAAGCTTTTCATAGAAATTTTAAAACAGATGTTGAGGTTGCACCAAATCTTGTGCATGTTATTGATACGCTTTTACTAAAAGCCGCTCTTTCAAGCCTTTCCATGGCACGAAAAGCGGGAGCAATTGTTATGGGAGCAACAAAGGTTGACGCTGCTATCCGCTCTGGTAAAGTTATTCTTGTACTTCATGCTAAAGAAACAACAGAAGATGGGAAACGAAAAATTGCACAGGCCATCCATTCAATACAACAACAAACAAATCGGACTATAAAAACCATATCTTTATTTACAAGTGATGAAATGCGAGTGGCTTTTGGCTCTAATCCTGTAATGCACGCGGCCTTACTGGACACAAAGGCTGCTGAAGGATTTCTCAAAACGACATGTAAATTGATCAGCTATCGTGACGACAAGCATAGTAAGTCTAGTGAGATGACGGCACAAGCCGTGAAGGAAGTACAATGAGTGAAAATAACAACGACAAAACAACCGTCAAGAAGACACTAACTCTCAAGAGGTCTGTCTTGGAAACGAGCACGGTTAAACAAAATTTTAGTCATGGCCGTACGAAGGCTGTCGTTGTCGAAACCAAACGGCGTAAAATTACGCGACCTGATGAAAAAGCTGAAACCCTACAGCCCATTACAAAGCCGCATGTGGCCCCCCAGCGTTCTAAACCGCGTTTTGAGGGAAAAAAGCCTCAAGAATCTGTGGCCAAAAGCAATCTTTCATCAACTGAAATGGAAGCGAGACTTCGCGCGTTAGAAGAAGCACATATCCAAGAAAGAATAACGCGAGAACAAGCCGAAGAAGAAGCAAGACGCGCTAAAGAGCGTGAAGAAATTTTACAGCAAGAAAGTAAAGAAAAAGAAATACATCTCCAACAAGAAGAAGAAATATCACCAGTACAGACTCCACCTGTTCCCCCTCTCATTGAACAGACAGATATTCCTATTGCGCCTAAAAACACAACCGTGATTGAAAAACGCAAAATAGATGACAATAAAGAGGAAGAACGGCATAGTCGACGTGCTAATCCTGCTAAATCAGAAATACGTGTACCAAAAGTTGTCAAAGGAGCTGATGAGCGGCGACGCGGAAAGCTAACTCTGAATAGTGCACTGGATGAAGAAGGAAACGCACGTGGGCGCTCAATGGCTGCAATGCGGCGTAGACAGGAAAAGTTTAAGCGTGCACAAAATCAAGAACCAAGAGAAAAAATTTCTCGCGAAGTTGTTCTTCCTGAAACGATTACCATTCAAGAGCTCGCACAACGTATGACGGAGCGTTCTGTTGATGTGATTAAATTCTTGATGAAACAAGGACAAATGATGAAACCTGGCGATGTTATTGATGCAGATGTTGCCGAACTCATCGCTGTTGAATTTGGCCATACTGTTAAACGTGTTTTAGAATCTGACGTAGAAGAAGGTATCTTTAATATAAAAGATAATCCTCAAAACATGCAGCAGCGTCCCCCTGTTGTAACCATTATGGGCCATGTTGACCACGGAAAAACTTCTCTTTTGGATGCTATTCGTAAAGCAAATGTTGTTTCTGGCGAAGCAGGAGGTATTACGCAGCATATTGGTGCCTATCAAGTAGAACAAAACGGTCAAAAAATTACCTTTATTGATACACCTGGTCATGCTGCATTTACGGCTATGCGTGCACGTGGAGCTCGTGTTACTGATATTGCTGTTCTCGTTGTAGCCGCTGATGATAGTGTTATGCCCCAAACGATTGAATCAATCAATCATGCGAAAGTTGCTGGTGTACCTATCATTGTTGCTATCAACAAAATTGATAAACCAGCTGCGAATGCACAAAAAGTACGTACAGAACTTCTACAACATGAAGTGTTTGTTGAAACTATGGGCGGTGAAACTTTGGACGTTGAAGTTTCTGCTAAAACTGGTCAAAATCTTGATAAACTTCTCGAAGCTATCCTTCTTCAGGCTGAAATGCTTGATCTGAAAGCAGATCCTCAACGAACTGCAGAGGGCGTTATCATTGAAGCCAAATTGGATCGCGGACGTGGATCTGTTGCAACAGTTCTTGTTCAAAAAGGTACATTACACCCTTCTGATATTATAGTTGCCGGAAATGAATGGGGTCGTGTGCGTGCTTTGATTGACGACCATGGCCGCCATGTCAAAGAAGCCGTTCCCTCTACACCGATTGAAATTTTAGGCATGCAAGGAACACCACAAGCCGGAGACCGTTTTGCTGTTGTCACACATGAAGCAAAAGCACGTGAAATTTCTGAATATCGTCAACGATTAGCACGTGATAAAGCTGTTGCGCGGCAAACTGGTTCGCGTGGTTCTCTTGAACAGATGATGACAAAATTGCAAACGACTGGTGTTAAGGAGTTTTCTCTTATTATAAAAGGGGATGTGCAAGGATCAATTGAAGCAATTGCTTCAGCATTGGAAAAACTCGGAAATGATGAGGTTCGTGCGCGTATTGTACATTCTGGTGCTGGCGGAATTACCGAAAGTGATATTTCTCTTGCGGAAGCTTCTAACTCTGCTGTAATTGGCTTTAATGTTCGAGCCAATAAGCAGGCACGTGATTTTGCTAAAACACAAGGAATTGAAATTCGTTATTATAACATCATTTATGATCTTGTTGACGATATCAAAGCTGCCATGTCTGGATTACTCTCACCAGAACAGCGTGAAACTTTCCTTGGTAATGCTGAAATTCTAGAAGTCTTTAACATTACAAAAATTGGAAAAGTTGCAGGATGTCGTGTTACAGAAGGTAAAATAGAACGAGGAGCCGGTGTTCGCCTTATCCGCGATAATATCGTTATTCACGAAGGAAAGCTGAAAACACTCAAACGCTTTAAAGATGAAGTCAGTGAAGTGCAAAGTGGTCAAGAATGTGGAATAGCCTTTGAAAATTATGACGACATGCGCGCAGGGGACATCATTGAGACCTTCCGTATCGAACATATTAATCGCACATTATAAAATAATCCAATAACCTTATTCTGTTATAAAATGAGAAAAAGTTATTAGATTTTATACACAATATCTTTTTTTCCTTATCTAAATGGTCAAAAAAAGAGATCTTGTAGCAAGGATAAAACTTTGATGAAAAATGCAGGACCATCACAACGGCAACTTAGAGTAGCAGAGCAAGTACGTCATGCAGTAGCGCATATATTACAGCGTGATATTTTGCTTGATGATATCTTAAAAGATATTGTTATTTCTGTCTCTGAAGTACGCATGTCACCAGATTTAAAAATTGCTACTTGCTTTGTATCACCTCTCAGCACTCTTAAAAATGCTTCTCATACTGATGTTGTTGATACCCTCAATAAACATAGTCGTTTTCTCCGTGGAGAAATCAGTCATGCGTTGCGACAAATGAAATATATGCCAGAACTGCGTTTCCGGCTTGATAATAGTTTTGATAATTTTTCAAAAATTGATGCCCTCCTTCGCTCGCCTGAGGTTGCACGCGATCTTCACCATAGTGATACAGATGAGGATTAAAGATATGGCGCGGCAACACAAGAAAAAAGGGCGTCCTGTTTCTGGCTGGGTCATATTTGATAAACCAAAAGGAATGAAATCAACAGAAGCTGTCTCACAAATCAAATGGCTCTTTCATGCTCAAAAGGCAGGACATGCGGGTACACTTGATCCTCTTGCTTCTGGTCTCCTTCCTATTGCATTGGGCGAAGCAACCAAAACCGTTCCTTACGTGATGCAAGGCAAAAAAACTTACCGTTTTCATATTGCTTGGGGGCAAGAGCGCTCAACAGATGATCTAGAAGGAGAAATAACGAAAACTTCTCTCATACGTCCAACACAAGAAGAAATACTTGCTCTTCTTCCTCAATATACGGGTATTATTTTGCAAACACCTCCACAATTTTCAGCAATCAAAATTGCTGGAAATCGTGCCTATGATTTAGCGCGTGAAGGGGAAGTTGTTGAAATTCCGCCCCGTGAAGTGGAAATAGAAACTTTCAAGTTATTAGAAATGCCTACCAAAGAGCATTCTGTCTTTGAAATAACCTGCGGAAAAGGAACTTATGTGCGCTCTTTAGCACGCGATATGGGACGTGATCTCGGTTGCTATGGGCATATTGCTGATTTAAGACGTATTGCCGTCGCACCTTTTGATGAAGAAGATCTCATTACATGGGAGGAACTAAAAGCGGCCATTCCGCCAAATAAAAACACTACAGATGAAAATAATCGTTCTTTTGAAAAAAACTTCTCAACACTCGATGGGCTCTTAATTGACACAAGTGCCGCATTAGATTGCCTCCCTCACTATATCCTTAATGAAACTCAAGCACAGAGAATTATCAAGGGTCATTCTATCCTCTTGAATCATCACAAAGTACCTCTTGATGAAGAGGAAATTTGTGTCCTCTATAAGGAACAACTTCTTGCTATTGGCATTCTCGACAAAGGTCTATTTAAACCAAAGCGGATTTTCACAATTTAATCGATTCTTTTCCACAACCACCTTTTGCGAAAAGATATTTTTCTCTATCAATTAAGAAAAATATGGTGCTTTTCATTGTCTATATTTACCGTATTCATATCAAAATTTAAGTCAGTGCTATAAGCTAACACCACCACACACTTTTTCCTCTTAATGTCGCAATAATCCTTGCATTTGAAGGGATTCATAAGAGGCTTTTTATTTCTTTTTCAATCATTTTTACTCACACTTTAGCCCTCGTTTGTAATGTGCAAGCGAAGATGTGGACTGATTTACTCTAAATAGATTTGAAACGAGAAAAGCTTAAGACTTTCAGAACTATCACTCAACATGAAAAATTGTAAATAACCGTTATAAATCAATTTATTAACTATTGAAACAGCAATTTTTTGTTATGATTAAGCTAACAAATTGATCGAAATAATATTAACATATTTAATATTTACAAAAACTGTTTTAACCCTAAGGGAGATGATCAGAGGAAACTTTTAAAAGCATCTCATTGGCTTGAGGTATTGTTTGGCGTTCAATCATGCGGTGCACTCTTATACCGTTAGGAGCACAATTTAAATGACGCAGACGCTTATTGACTTCTGCATCTGCTTTTGTACGACGATGATTATGGCGTAAATAATCTACCCATGTTGGCATATGATAAGCCTCTGTCCAATATTCAGGTCTTTCAAGATCTCGTAAAAGGACCCACTGACGCGCACCATCACGTAATCGAATATGGCGTCGACGCGTCATCACTTTGAGAAACTCTTCGAGTTCATTTTCATGAATTTGGTAATCAATCATTATCATGATCGGGCCACTTCTTGCTTTGAGGTCGAGTAATAATTCCGGCTCTCTAAAATGATCAAGAGGATTTAAATCTATCTGAGGAATTTCTTGAATTCTAAATTTTACCCCTGCAAGAGCACCAAAAATCAAGAATAAAGAACAAACGCTCAAAGCAATTGTTGGAGAATAACCATCAGCTAAACCTCCCCAGATTGCACTTCCAATAGCCATCCCCCCATAAGATGCCGTTTGATAAAGAGCTAAAGAACGTGCAACAACCCAGCGTGGTGTAGAGAGTTGTACAGATGTATTAAACAATGATAAGGCCAAAACCCAACATAAACCTGCAGGAAATAAAGCAATATGGCTTATAATCAGTGAACGGCTGATTCCCAATAAAAAGCAAGAAAAGGCGAAACCAATAAATGCACTTGCAATAATTGTTTCTGAACGAAAATGATGCCGTACAACTGCATTAATAATGCCTGCTGTCATGGCTCCTAACCCAAAACAACCAAGCAATGTACCATAAAGAAGGGCACTTCCTCCAAGAACTTTATGCGCAACAATTGGCAAAAGTGCTAAAATAGAAATTGCTCCTATACCAAAAAGGAACGCTCGAACCATAATGCTCAGGAGATTAGGTGACATCGCAACATAACGCAAACCATCTGAGACAGCTCCTAACAGCCTTTCTCGTGGCAATGAGTTGTTTTCATAATTCGACTTCCAGAAAAACAACGCACCAATAAGAGGAATATAGCTTATAGCATTAAACAAAAAAGCAGCCGATGCCCCTAAAGTTGCAATGATGGCACCCCCAATAGCAGGACCAACACTCCGCATCAAATTAAAGCCAACACTATTCAAACTAACAGCAGCAGGAATATTTTCCCTGCTCACAATATCTCCTATCGTTGCTTGCCAAGAAGGATTATAAAAAGCTGTGCCACATCCAATCAAAAACGTAAAACATAACAAAAGCCAAGGTGTTAGAAATCCCATATAGGCTAAAACAGATAAACTCATCGATATGACCATCATCATAATCTGTGCACACAACATAATTTGACGCCGATTAAAATTATCAGCTAATGCCCCTGCCATCAAAGAAAACATAACAAGTGGTAATGTTGTGGCACTTTGAACGAGCCCAACCATGGAATGCGAAGAACTAATCAACGCCATTAACCACCCTGCTCCAACAGCTTGTATCAGCCCCCCTAAATTAGAAATAAGAGTAGATGACCATAAATTTCGAAATACCGAATTACGAAAAAGTTTTAATGTTGAAATGCTCTGCATCTTTTTCCTCCAACGGTATTTATCACTTTTGTTACCACACACACACGCTCATAATCTTTGTATCAAAAGGATGCATAATTGTTTAAAAAACTTCTCATAAAACTCTATTTAAATCAATATTTCAAAACAAAAGCTTTTATTTAAAGAAAGACTTCAAAATGCTGTCAAGGACTAGTATTTTAACCTTCTTTCCTATATAAGAACGAAATTAGGTAAGAGTCTTCGACTTTTCCTGTTTTCTCACAGACCCTAGCTGAACGACATCTCGGCTATGGGTGACTTTATGTTTCTTCGTTTTTGGAAAGGATAATACGATGTCGATTACAGCTGAACGTAAACAAGCTCTTGTCGCAGAATACGCAAACAAAGTTGGTGATACAGGATCACCAGAAGTACAGATTGCTGTACTTTCTGAACGTATTTCTAATTTAACAAACCACTTTAAATCTCACAAAAAGGATAATCATTCTCGTCGTGGTCTTTTGAAGATGGTGTCTCAACGCCGGCGTCTTCTTGATTATCTTAAAGGAGTTGACCAAAATCGTTATCAGACACTTATAAAGAAGTTAGGTTTACGTCGCTAAAAGAAAAATGGAGGTGGTATTTAAAAAAACCACCCATTTTTTCAATGTGTTGCTTTTAATTAAAAATTTTAAAAACTGATAAGTTATTATGGGATAGGACTGCTCATCGTTTCACATTTAATGCGATTTACTTCTCTCTTCTCGCAACAAAGGAAGTAATTTGTTCTCCACCCCAAAACTTGCAAATATGCTGCGCACAACCAGAATGTAAGCAATCAAAGATTTAAACACTGGTCATTAAGGATAAAAAATGTTCAAAACGCACAAGATAGAAATTGAATGGGCTGGGCGTCCTCTCACCCTTGAGACAGGGAAAATAGCGCGTCAAGCTGATGGTGCAGTGATTGCTACCTATGGAGAAACTATTGTCTTAGCAACCGTTGTATCGGCCAAAAACCCAAAACCAGACCAGGACTTTTTTCCACTCACTGTTAATTATCAAGAAAAATTCTATGCTGTTGGTAGAATACCTGGAGGCTATTTAAAACGTGAAAGTCGACCAAGTGAAAATGAAACTTTGGTTTCACGTTTGATTGATCGCCCAATTCGTCCCCTTTTCGTTGAGGGATATAAAAATGATACACAAGTTATTGTTTCCGTTATACAGCATGATCTCGAAAACAATCCCGATATCCTTGCGATGATTGCATCTTCTGCCGCATTGACCCTGTCAGGTGTTCCTTTCATGGGACCTATAGCTGGTGCACGCGTTGGCTATTGTAATGGACAATATGTTCTTAATCCTCATATCGATGAAATGCCTGAATCAAAACTTGATCTTGTTGTTGCTGGAACAGAAAGTGCTGTTTTGATGGTTGAATCAGAAGCACAAGAATTACCGGAAGATATCATGTTGGGGGCCGTGATGTTTGGTCACCAAGGCCTTCAACCTGTCCTTGATGCCATTATAAAGCTTGCTGAAGTTGCTGCAAAAGATCCTCGTGATTTTGTTCCTGAAGATCTTTCTGAACTTGAAAAAGCGATGCAGAAAATGGCAGAACAGGATATACGAAAGGCTTACACAATTACTGATAAGCAAGAACGTTATGCTGCAATTGATGCACTAAAGACAGAAATCCTCAATAAATTTATGCCAGAAACAGAAAAAGACTGTCAATTTAGTACCGATCAAATTGCAACCGTATTTAAACAGTTGCAAGCAAAAATTGTTCGTGGGAACATTCTTGATACCCAAAAGCGGATTGATGGACGCAATCTTTCTACCGTGCGCCCTATCCAATCAGAAGTAAGTATTTTACCCCGCACACATGGATCAGCACTCTTTACCCGTGGAGAAACACAAGCTATTGTCGTTGCAACGCTAGGAACTGGTGAAGATGAACAATATGTTGATTCCTTAACGGGAATGTATAAGGAAACATTCCTTCTCCATTACAATTTCCCACCATTTTCAGTGGGTGAAACGGGACGCCTTGGTTCTCCTGGTCGTCGTGAAATTGGACATGGTAAATTGGCATGGCGGGCAATTCACCCCATGTTGCCAACGAAAGAATCTTTTCCTTATACCATTCGTGCTGTCTCAGAAATCACTGAATCCAATGGCTCTTCTTCTATGGCAACGGTTTGTGGAACCTCACTTGCTCTTATGGATGCTGGTGTTCCTCTAGCACGCCCTGTTGCTGGTATTGCTATGGGCTTGATTAAAGAAGGAGAACGCTTTGCTGTTCTTTCTGATATTTTAGGGGATGAAGATCATCTTGGAGATATGGATTTTAAAGTCGCAGGAACAGAAAATGGTATTACTGCCTTGCAAATGGATATCAAAATTGATGGTATTACCGAAGAGATTATGAAAATCGCGCTTGAACAAGCCAAAGGAGGCCGAATTCATATCCTTAATGAGATGGCGAAAGCTTTAACCAGTGCACGTGCTGAGCTGAGTGAATTTTCTCCACGAATCGAAGTTATGAATATTTCTGTCGATAAAATCCGTGATGTTATCGGCTCTGGTGGTAAAGTTATTCGGGAAATCGTGGAACAAACTGGAGCAAAAATTAATATTGAAGATGATGGTACCATTAAAATTGCTTCTGCTGATGCTAAAACCATTGAAGCGGCAAAACGCTGGATCCATTCTATTGTCGATGAGCCTGAAGTTGGTGCTATCTACCAAGGAACAGTTGTAAAAACTGCAGAATTTGGTGCATTTATAAACTTCTTTGGTTCTCGTGATGGACTCGTTCATATCTCTCAGCTTGCATCAGAACGCGTCAGCAAAACAACCGATATTGTAAAAGAAGGTGACAAAGTTTGGGTTAAATTAATGGGCTTTGATGAGCGTGGAAAAGTTCGGTTATCAATGAAGGTCGTTGATCAAACAACCGGCAAGGAAATCACCGGTGATAAAGCGATAAATGAAGAAAAGTGCGTGGATGAAAAAAAACAACCTGAAAATAAGCGCCGCCGTAAGAAAAAAGAAGAGTAAGTTTTTCTTCTTATCGTATCATGAAATGCCATCCCAATATTGGAGTGGCATTTTTTTCTTTGAAAGAGTCATATGTGTTATTATTTTTGCCTTTTGAAAATCATGAACTCCCGTATCCTGATCCAAACCAGTGTTGGCTAAGTTTTGGTTTAACAGAAATCCCAGCTCAAGAATGGGCACAAAATTTAAGAGTTATTACGCCTTGGCGACCAGATTTTTTAAAATTTGTCGATACTCAATTTCACTGCTCTCCTCAAATAGATAAAACCTTCAGCTATGATGGTGCATTTTTACATTTGAGCAAATATCGTGGTTTAAACCAAAATTGTTTTCTTGATTTATTAGAATGCGTTAAACCCAATGGATGGATTGTAATCAGTGGGAATAAAACTGCTGGTGCTGCTTCAATGATGAAATGGGTCAAAACAATTGTTCCCATCACCAATAAATTATCTAAAAATCATGGTCTTGTATTTTGGGTGCAAGTTCCTCAACAAATTGAGAGACATAACATTGCGCAATTGCGCTCACCACCGCTCACTTTTGGTAAATTTCAAACCGCTTCTGGTATGTTCTCACACGGACGTATTGATCCAGGATCTGCTGCGCTTGCGTCTTATATGTTCAAAGTTATTTCTGGAAAAACGGCTGATTTTGGTGCTGGATGGGGCTATCTTTCTCACGTTGCACTTGAAAGAAGTGAAAAACTCACCGCTCTAGACCTTTATGAAGCCGACTACAACGCTTTGAGAGCAGCAAAACGGCACCTTAAATCCATAACAGCTCCTTTTCCAATTCATTTTTATTGGCATGACCTTGTACATGAACCTATCACAAATCTATATGACACAATCATTTCAAATCCACCGTTTCACACACAACAAACGACAGATGTTTCATTAGGAAAAAATTTTATTATAAATGCTGCAAAGTGCTTAAAACCAAGCGGCAGTCTGCTTTTTGTTGCAAACCGCCACCTGCCTTATGAAACATTATTAAAAAATATTTTCCGCACAGTGTTGATACATGAACAAGCCCATGGTTTCAAAATTATCGAAGCGCGCAGATAAACAAAACAAGCAATAACTTTCAAAGAATAAAACGGGAAAGATCGATATCCGCAGCAAGCTCGCCAATAGATTTTCTTACGTAAGCAGCATCAATTTTAAACGATGTTCCAGCTTTATCTGGCGCCGTAAAAGAAATCTCATCCAAAACGCGCTCCATCACTGTTTGCAAACGACGTGCCCCTATATTTTCAATCCTTGCATTTAAATCTACAGCAATATCTGCTAAAGCATCAATTGCATCATCGGTAATTTCCAAATGAACCTCTTCCGTTGCCATAAGAGCAATATATTGTTTAATCAAACTGGCTTCTGGTTCTGTTAGAATGCGTCGTAAATCTTCCCTTGTTAAAGGATTGAGCTCCACACGGATGGGCAAACGTCCTTGAAGTTCCGGTAATAAATCAGATGGCTTGGAAACATGAAATGCACCTGAGGCAATAAAAAGAATATGATCTGTTTTGATTTGCCCATATTTTGTAGCAATTGTTGTTCCTTCCACCAAAGGCAAAAGATCACGTTGAACGCCCTCACGCGAAATCGCAGCACTGGCTCCACCGTCTCTAGTTGCAATTTTATCAATCTCATCAATAAAAACAATACCATCATTTTCAGCAACACGAAGCGCCTCTTGAATAATTTGCTCCTGATCAAGGAGTTTTTCAGATTCATCATCAATGAGCGGTTTAAAAGAATCCTTTACCGTCGTCTTACGGACTTTTGTACGACTGCCCATTTTGCCCAAAATATCTGATAAATTCATAATACCCATTTGTGCCCCAGGCATACCAGGAATATCAAAGGTTGAAGCACTATTGCTATTATTATCGGCGACTTCAATTTCAATCTCTTTCTCATCCAGCTCACCTTCACGCAATTTTTTACGAAAACTATCACGGGTAGCAGGACTTGCTGTTTTACCAACAAGGGCGTCTAAAACGCGCTCTTCAGCATTCACGTGAGCCTTTTCTTTTATTTCATCTCGTTTCTTTTCACGTACAAGAGAAATGGCAATTTCAACAAGATCTCGAATAATTTGCTCAACATCACGTCCCACATAACCAACTTCAGTAAATTTCGTCGCTTCTACTTTAACGAAGGGTGCTCCAGAAAGTTTTGCTAATCGACGTGCGATTCCTGTTTTACCAACACCTGTTGGCCCTATCATTAAAATATTTTTTGGCATAACTTCTTCACGCATCGGCTCATCAAGCTGTTGCCTACGCCACCGATTGCGCAATGCAATAGCTACAGAGCGTTTGGCATCATTTTGGCCAATAATAAAACGATCAAGTTCAGAAACAGTCTCACGAGGGGAAAATACAACACACATTTAAATAGCTTTCTCTAAAGAAGATAATTCTGCATCCAATGTTTCAATCGTAAAATGATCATTGGTGTAAACACAAATTTTAGCGGCAATAGCCATAGCTTTACGAGCAATAGTTTCTGCATCCAAATCCAAATCCATGAGTGCACGCGCTGCTGAAAGAGCAAAATTTCCTCCAGAGCCAATTGCCATAACCCCATCTTCTGGTTCTAAGACATCACCAAGCCCTGTTAAAGCCAAAGTTACTTTCTTATCAGCCACGAGCATCATTGCTTCGAGACGACGCAAATAGCGATCTGTTCGCCAATCTTTTGCAAGTTCTACACAGGCACGCATAAGCTGATCAGGATATTGTTCAAGCTTTGTTTCCAATCTCTCCAGTAATGTAAAAGCATCTGCCGTAGCACCTGCAAAACCAGCAATAACCACTCCGTTCTTTCCAAGACGACGCACTTTACGTGCATTGCCTTTCATAATTGTCTGTCCAAGAGAGACCTGACCATCACCGGCCATCACGACTTTTCCACCTTTTCGTACCGTAATAATTGTTGTACCATACATTATGTCTGGCTTATGTTCTGTCATAAGGAAACTCCTTAATATTAACTTTACTTTTTAATATTGATTTCTTTTCATACAATGTAAAACTCAATTACTATTGTCCTATTTAAGAACATATACAGCAAAACACAATGATTCAGCATAACTCAATTTGTTGAAAATGGAAAAATGATATCATTGTTGTCAATGTAAATTACTGCTAAATAGCTTTATATAAACAGTTTGTGCTTTTTAGAGGAAAATTATGAAAAAAATAGCCATAGGGACCTTAGGTGGAACAATTGCAATGACTGCTGATAGTTTTGGTCACATGCAACCGACTTTAACTTCAGATAACCTTATAAAAAGTGTTCCTGATTTAAATAACGTTGCTGATATTCATGCACAAACATTAATGCAAATACCAAGTGGATCTTTATCGTTTCAAATGCTTTTTGAAATAATTAAGTGGGCAAAACAACAAATAAACGCTGGTGCAGAAGGTATTGTTTTAACACAAGGGACTGATACTCTGGAAGAAACAGCTTTTTTTCTTTCTCTTTATTGGAAGGAGGCTGAACCACTCATCATAACCGGCGCTATGCGCATGCCTCATGAAGCAGGCGCGGATGGCCCCGCAAACATTTTAGCAGCCACTCGTGTCGCAGCAGCCACACAAAGTCGTAACAGGGGCGTTCTCGTTGTCATAAATGATGCAATTCATTCACCTTATTGGCTCTATAAAAGCCATACCGTCAAAGTCGAAACATTTCAATCAGGTCTTGCAGGTGTTTTAGGAACTATTTTAGAGGGAAAACTTATTTATTTCAATGATCGAAAATTTTTTCCGACAACGTTTGATCTTCCCCAAAATCATGATCATCAAATTGCACTCCTCTATTCCTCTTTATCATCTGGTGCACAATTAATGAAACTATGCCTTGAAAGTGGGTATTATGCTGGAGTTGTTATTGCTGGTTTTGGTGCGGGGCACTGTAGTTTTCAAGAAGCAGACCTTGTACAACAATATGCACAAAAAATACCAATCATTATTGCTAGTCGTTGTTGTAATGGCTCAACAACTCGTATAACTTATGGCTATAAAGGCTCCGAAATCGATATGATTGCTTCTGGTGCTCTCATGTCTGGTTATTTATCAGCCGTAAAAGCGCGTCTACTTTTATGGGCTTTTTTGGCGCAAGGGCACTCATTAGCACAAATCCGTGCAAACTGGAATGACTGGACTATAAGTTAATGAAAAATGATCTATTATCTTAAAAGAAGAGAGCATGCAAAACAAAATTTATTTGAAAATAAAGCCGCTCTTCTGTCTGCTCTTAATCAATTGCTGCTGCAAAAAAATCTCGACAAATACAAATGATTGATACAACTATACAAAAAATTAATCAGAAAGATAATCTGGTCAAATCTGTTTCTGACCGATATTCACCCTATCGTGTTTTTACTGCACAAGAATGGTCAGAGTTTCGTGAAGACACACCTCTTACTTTGACTTTTGATGAAATTAAGCGTTTACGCTCTATTGATGATCCTATCGATCTTAAAGAAGTCCAACGCATTTATCTTTCTTTATCGCGTCTGTTATCATGCCATGTTGAAGCAGTACAGGAACTTTTCCACAAACGTCAGCAGTTTCTCCATCAAGAAGAGAGTAGAAAAACGCCCTTTATTATTGGAATTGCTGGTTCTGTAGCTGTAGGAAAATCAACCACGGCTCGCATTCTTCAAGAACTGTTGAAACGTTGGACATCTAGTCTTAAAGTTGATCTAATCACAACGGATGGTTTTCTCTATCCTAACGCAATCTTACAGCAAAAAAATCGTATGAATCGTAAAGGATTTCCTGATTCCTATGACATTAAAAAGCTGCTGTGCTTTCTTTCGGCTATAAAAGCAGGTATCGGAAATGTCCGTGCCCCACTTTACTCACATATGACCTATGATGTTCTAGAAAATCAGACAATTACCATCGATCGTCCTGATATTTTAATTGTTGAAGGTATTAATGTATTACAGGTCAGTGATCTTCCTAAAGATGGAAAAGCTATTCCTTTCGTATCAGATTTTTTTGATTTTTCAATCTATGTCGATGCCGAAACAGAAGTCATTCGTCACTGGTATTTGGAGCGCTTTAAACGTTTGCGTAAAACAACTTTTCAAAATCCTGAATCCTATTTTCATCGTTATGCCCACCTCAATGAAAAAGAAGCCTCAAAAATCGCTGAGGATCTTTGGCAAACGATTAATTTAAAAAATTTACAGGAAAATATATTGCCAACACGACCACGGTCCAATCTCATTCTACGAAAGGGAAAAAATCATTTGGTCGAATATGTCGCACTTAGACGACTATAAGGATCTCATAACTATGCAGCACCACCACATTCATTTTACCTCAACGCGTATCGATAACAGTTGCCCTATCATCTTGGTAAACCAAAGAAATCTTGCTAACTTATCACTTGATGCGTCAACAACAGCATGGATAAAAGTTAATGACTTTACTGGAAAAGCGGGACAAATACTCTTTGTTCCTCACGAAACGGGGCATTTAAAAAAAGTTTTATTTGGAATTGGCAATAATAGCGATCCTTTTATCACAGGAGTTCTTGCTCAAAAACTTCCTGCTGGCCAATGGCATTTAGAAGGTACAACCTCTGATGAAATAAATACCTATCTTGGATTAGCATTCGGTAGCTATCAATTTAATCGCTATCGTCAAAATTCTTCTTTCAAATCATTATCCATCCATGTCAATGAGGCCGTTGATCTTAATGAACTCCAACGAATTTATGAAGCTGTCTTTTTCGTCCGTGATCTCATTAATATTCCAGCCAATGATATGACCCCTGATGCTCTCGAAAAAGAAGCTCGAAAACTAGGAAAAACCTACGGTGCTCACATCAAAAGTATTTGTGGAGATGATCTCTTAACCCATAACTTTCCGATGATTCATGCTGTAGGACGAGCAGGCAGCACTGCACCACGACTGATTGAGTTACTCTGGGGGAAAGAACATCATCCTAAAATAACGTTGGTGGGCAAAGGCGTAACTTTTGATACTGGAGGACTCGATATTAAATCAGCCAATAACATGTTGCTTATGAAAAAAGACATGGGGGGTGGAGCAAACGTTTTGGGATTGGCTAAACTTATCATGGATGCAAAATTGCCTTTCCGTCTACGTGTTTTGATTCCAGCTGTAGAAAATGCAATTTCTGCGAATGCTTACCGACCAAGTGATATCCTCAGAAGTCGTAAAGGTTTAAGTGTTGAAGTAGGTAATACAGATGCTGAAGGGCGCCTTGTCCTTGCCGATGCACTCGCCTATGGTGATGAAGAAAGTCCACAATTCATGCTTTGTATGGCTACTTTAACAGGGGCAGCGCGTATAGCATTAGGACCAGATCTTCCCGCATTTTATTGTAATGATTCAATATGGGCACAACAAATTTCTGAATCTGCTCACGCTGTCTTTGATCCTCTTTGGCAAATGCCCCTTTGGAAACCTTACCAAGAGATGTTATCATCACCAATTGCTGATCTTAACAATGTAACTGGAAACAGCTTTGCTGGTTCTATAACAGCTGCTTTATTTCTTAATTCTTTTGTTGAAAAAGCTGAACATTTTGCGCACTTTGACCTTTATGGATGGATTCCAAAAGAAAAACCAGGATACCCTATTGGTGGATCAGCACAAACTATTCGTGCCCTTTATAATATTTTTAAAAAATGAATTTTGACACAAAATATCCACAAAAATGGACAATTTTGCAGCTTAAAGAATAATTGGTCTTACACAGTGTTCTTAGTTTTGTTTGAGGATAAAAATCTTACCAATACAGCTTTCATGAGTTTGTTTAAAGGTAAGAAATAACAAAATGGAAAGCAAAGAGATGATCTCTAAAGACCCAAGACTTCATGCATTCAGAGATGATCTAGCAGATCAACGTCTTGAAACAGAAATTACAGCTCAGCGCTTTGTTCAAGGTGAAAAAAGACGTGTTAATACAGCGGTCGCTGGACTTTTTAAAGAAAATAGTAAAAAAAGTGAAAGACAAACAGAATGCTTATTCGGAGAAGAACTTCTCATTTTTGAACAAGTGGAAACAATGTCGTGGGGACAATCACTCAAAGATGGTTATGTTGGTTATATTGATACAAAAGTTCTTTGTACATCAACCATAAAACAAACGCATGTGGTTTCAGTACCACGTACATTTAAATATTTACACGCTGACTTACGTGGACCAATAGTGTCCCCTTTATCTATGGGAAGCAAAGTCAGTGTTGTTGATGAAATTGAAGTCCGTGACACAATGTATTCTATTCTTGAAAATGGAACAGCAATCATTACGAGCCATCTCAGCCCCATTGGACGCGTATATGAAGATTATGTCACAGTTGCAGAAACCTTTATCCGTACACCTTATCTTTGGGGTGGTGTCAGCGGTTTTGGAATTGATTGTTCGGGACTCATTCAGCTCTCTATGATGATGACCGATCAAATAGTTTTACGTGACACCGATATGCAGCAAGAAACTATAGGCAGTCCTCTTACAGATACTGATAAACTTCAACGAGGCGATTTAATTTTTTGGAAAGATCATGTTGCTATTATGGTCGATCACGCAAATATTATTCACGCAAATGGTTTTTCTATGGACGTTATGATTGAGCCCTTGGAAAACGCAATTACGCGTATCGCTAAAAAAAATCAATATCCCATCGCAAAACGCCGTCCAATTCAAGAAACTTCATACATGCCTCCTATAAAAAATTAATTGAATGTTTTATTATACAATATATTGATTTATAAGGATAATTATCCATCATTCACTCTGCGTCAAGCATTCTAAATATCGTAAAATTTTTTATTTCAAATCTGTTTTTATGTTGGATCAATCAAAGCCGCTTGTCTGTTCATCACAAGCGTAATTGATGTATAAGTAAAAATGATTATGAAAAGAAAAATATTCCTTCTGAATGCCCTCAAATGCCAAGAGCTATCGTAATATTGGGACCAGCTTACTTCTTCATAAGCGTAAAGATAGTGGCGCTCAATAGATTTTACATTATTTCCATAGGGACTTTAACGTTATATCATTCCGGGCACCGTCGCGAAATGGGCTTTGGAGCATTGCGAGGTGCCTCTTTTAAAAAAGCTCGTGAATATGCAACACAATGCCATTCTACATTACGTAAAGAACGTACCCCTCTTAATCAAAAGCAACATTTTTTGAAATTTTTCCTATTATCGATATCTCATGAAATAAATACCCCTTATACCTCTCAGTGCACCCCAACCCATCTCACAATGATACACGTGAAAAGTGTAACATACATTGTCTACCACTATCTTTATACTTATGAATCGTGTAAAGACATCGTTATACACTTTGCCAATTCTCAATGTTGCGATAACCCTTGGCTATTGGAGAGTGTTCTTTCAGCACGTATTTTATTTCTTTCTTAAATAATTTTATCCACATAACCCTCCCCGCTTGGAACGTGCAAAAGAATGGTTTTGATTAATTTAACATAAAACAGATTTGAAATGAGAAAGTTTTTTACGACTCTGGACTTCCCCATTCAACATAAAAAATTATAAATTATCATTTTAAATCAATATATTGAATTATATTTTCTTCTTATAACACATTAAAGAAGATGATTTTTCAATACCTGAACCAATGGTTTATCAGCATCAGGCATAGAGTATTTATCAAGATCATTAATAAAAACCCATTCTAAATTTTGCCCCTCTCGTCCTTGCGCAACACCCTCATAATGGTCACAAAGATACAATGGCATTAAGAGATGAAATGTTTTATAGTTATGACTTGCAAATGTTAAAGGGTGTAAATTATTTAGTTGAACATAAATACCAAGCTCTTCCTCTAATTCACGAATCAATGATGCTTCCGGAGTTTCACCTTGCTCAACCTTGCCACCAGGAAACTCCCATAAACCAGCCAGTGATTTTCCTTCAGGACGCTGTGTAAGCAAAACACGATTATTCTGATCGAACAATGCGCATGCAACAACAAGAAGAATAGAACTTTTCATACACATATCACTCCCCAATAGGGAACATAAAAATAACTGACTTTCCTATCATATCCCCTCTGCTCCTAAAAGAGCTCACATACCCCATTTGCTCTGAAAAATAATAAGCTGTTAAATATAAAGTGCATCCATTAACTTCTGTAATCGCTATTGATCATAACGTACTCTTTTGTTAAATCGCAAGACCAAACCGTCGCCGTGCTCTTACCCAAACCGATATCAACACGAATTGTGATGTGTTTACCTTGCATATAAGCACCTATTGTCTCTTCACAATACTCAGGATCTCGTACGCCATTCACGGCCACACGATGCTCACCAAACCAAATCGTCAATAGATCACGATCGACTTCAACACCGGCCTTCCCAACTGCCATAACGACCCGCCCCCAATTCGCATCTTCACCGGCAATAGCCGTTTTTACGAGCGGTGAATTTGCAATTGATAAAGCAATAGTTTTAGCTGCATTGTTTGTTGTAGCGCCCATCACATTAACCTCAATTAAATGACGAGCACCTTCACCATCACAAACAACTTGTAGTGCAAGTTCATGCAGAAGTGCACTCAATTGTTTCACAAAAACCCCATAACGCGGATCAGATTTACTTGTAAGACATGGAAAATGTTCTTTTCCTGTCGCAAACAACATAAGCGTATCTGAAGTGGAGGTATCACTATCAACAGTAATTGAATTGAAAGAACCCTCAACTGCCTCTGATAACATGGATTGGAGTGCATCCGAAGAAATAGTCGCATCACTAACCACAAATGACAGCATTGTCGCCATATCTGGTGCAATCATACCAGAACCTTTTGCAATTCCATTAATGGTAACACGCTCTCCCCCACAGTCAAAAGTGCGCGTCGCAAGTTTTGGAAATGTGTCCGTTGTCATTATGGCTTTTGCAGCTTCCAACCAATTGCCCTCTTCTGCTGTCTCTGCCATACTTGGTAAAAGATTGACAATACCCGATGCATCCATTGGCTCACCAATAACACCCGTAGAAGCTATAAAAATTTCATCTTCTCTAACCTTTAAAGCGTTCGCTGCTGCACAAATAATTGCATCGGTTGTGTGCTTTCCTTTGCTTCCTGTAAAAGCATTTGCATTTCCAGAATTCACAACAACACCCCTCGCAACCCCATGAGGAAGCGATGCACGACAATGCTCTACAGGGGCAGATGGACATTTTGAACGAGTAAAAACACCGGCCACACTCACTGGCTTATCGAATATGATGAAAAGAAGATCTGTACGATCTTTATATTTAATCCCAGCTTCAGCTGTTGCTATCCGTACACCAGATAATGGAGAAAGCTCTTGGATCTTTTGAGGCGACAAAGGAGAGATTTTCAAAACCACAATATGCTTTCTATAAAAAATGAAATGATTGCAGATCAATAACCTCTCATAGAAAACTGCTAGGCTTTTTGAACAAAACTAACCTAGCAAATTATCTATTAAAGAGGCTATCTATTTTTCCTAGCTATTCCGTATCTTCTTCATCTGATGTCTCATCGGGAAGTAGCGTCCCATTTTGATGAAGCGATTCCATGATTTTGGTAACATTAGGATCAGGGTATTTCACATCTATCTTGCTACGCAAATCAACAATCAGTTCTTGATAGCGCTTTTTTATTAGCTGTGTCCGCAACATCTCTTTAACATCATCAAATGCAGGCGGTTGTTTTACACGACGATCTTCTAATTTAATAATATGCCAACCAAAAGGACTTTCAACGGGTTGTTTTGTGTATTCGCCAACTTTCAAACCAAATGCGGCATCTTCAAAAGGCTTGACCATTTGACCATGGCTAAAATAACCAAGATCACCCCCAACGGCAGCAGAACCATCTGTTGAACTTTTCTTTGCAATCTCTTCAAAATTTTCGCCTTTATTTAAATGCTTAATGATAGCTTCTGCTTCTTTTCTCGTTTTGACCAAAATATGACGCGCTTTAACCTCATCCTCTTTAGGTAAAGCAGCAACTTCTTGCTTATAAAGAGCTTCCAAATCAGTATCCGATATTTTATCAACAATCTCCTGTTTAAAATAAAGCTGTTGAAGAACATTGTCACGCATGACTGCCATACGTTTATCGTAAGCTTCTGTCTTATCAAGACCCTTGCTTCTTGCTGCTTTTGCGAGTGCCTGCATATCTAAATAAGCTTTTAAAACCATCATACGGCGTTGTTCATCAGGAAAACGTGCTAAATTAGGATTTATTTCAAGCGCTAAATCATCCAATTGGCCTGCTGTAATATTTTTCCCATCAATAACCGCCATAACATGAGAAGGAGAAACGGCTTTTTCAGAAGCTTTCTCTAAAGTCTTTAAATCACTCGACGATGAATTCAAACCTTCTTGAGCACTCACCCCTAAACTTGTACTTGCCAATAAAGTTGATGCTAAAAAAAGCGTGATAAAGTTAAATTTCATAAATATACTCCTTAAAAATGAAGGCAGGTTCAAGATTCCAATTTTCTTTACCATAACACTTTAATCTTTAAACATAGAGAAATAAATTAGTAATTTTATTTTAAAAAAGTATAAAATCATCCTTTTATCTCAGTTTCTCCAATCCTATCTAATGCAGATGAAAAACATGATAATAGAGAAAAATGACATATTGTATCTTAAATTACTTTGTATTGTATCAGTTAAATAGCATACTTAAAGTTGACATAAAGCGCTTAGCCTCTTATCTCTACTTTACAATTAGAGTGAAAAATTGCACACCAGCAAGTATAATGGTACCGTCTGCATTTCATGATGTCTCCAATGATATCAGACAACCTGAAGGAAATGTAGAGTATGGGGAGAGCATATGAATTTCCCAACAAGAGTGACAACAATTAAAAGAAAGGGCCAGAGATGGTCAGTTTAGGTGTTTTTGCCCGTAAGTTTTTTGGTTCAGCTCATGAGCGACATCTCAAAGCACTCCGCCAAAAAGTTGCACAAATTAATGCTTTGGAAGAACAATTCGTAAAATTAAGTGATGAGCAGCTTTGCCAAAAAACAGATGCCTTTCGTAAACGTCTTAGTGAAGGTGAAAGTGTTGATTTGCTCTTACCAGAAGCTTTCGCGACTGTTCGTGAAGCCGCAAAACGTGTTTATGACATGCGTCCTTTTGACGTACAACTTATTGGTGGAATGGTCCTTCACGATTGCGGCATAGCTGAAATGCGTACTGGTGAAGGTAAAACCTTAATGGCAACTCTACCAATTTATCTCAATGCATTGGAAGGTAAAGGCGTTCATGTTGTGACAGTAAACGATTATCTCGCCAGTCGTGATGCTGAAACAATGGGAAAAATTTTTAGTTTTCTAGGGCTTACAACAGGCGTGATTCTTCATGATCTTGATAGTGATGCCCGCCGAGAGGCCTATGCATGCGACATCACCTATGCCACAAATAATGAACTAGGTTTTGATTATTTGCGTGATAATATGGCCTTCGATCGTAGTCAAATGGTCCAACGTGGACATCATTACGCAATTGTCGATGAAGTTGATTCGATTCTTATTGATGAAGCCCGTACCCCCCTTATTATTTCTGGTCCTCTAGAAGATCGTACTGACTTCTATAACCTTATTGATACATTTATTCCTGCCTTAACTCCAGAAGACTATGAAATAGACGAAAAACAAAAAACAACGACCTTTACCGAAGTTGGTACTGAAAAAATTGAAAAAATGCTCGAACAAGCTGGGCATCTTAAAGGTGAGAGTCTTTATGACATAGAAAATGTCGCTATCGTTCATCATGTCAATAATGCTCTAAAAGCTCATAAACTGTTTGCTCGCGATAAAGATTACATTGTTCGCAATGATGAAATCGTTATTATTGACGAATTTACAGGGCGAATGATGCCTGGGCGGCGTTATTCTGAAGGACTTCATCAAGCGTTAGAAGCTAAAGAGCATGTTGCTATTCAACCAGAAAACCAGACACTTGCTTCCATCACTTTCCAAAATTACTTCCGTATGTATAGGAAATTATCTGGCATGACTGGAACTGCAACAACAGAAGCCGAAGAATTCAGAAATATTTATGGTCTTGACGTTGTCGAAATCCCTACAAATTTGCCAATACAACGTATTGATGAAGATGATGAGATTTATCGAACAGCAGAAGAGAAATATCGGGCAATTGTGCGTGATATCCGTCAAGCGCACGAAAAAGAACAGCCTATTCTTGTTGGAACAACCTCTATTGAAAAGTCAGAACAATTGGCAGAGCGTTTGCGAAAAGAAGGTATTACCGATTTTAGAGTCTTAAATGCTCGCTATCACGAACAAGAAGCATATATCATTGCGCAAGCAGGCGTTCCTAGAGCTCTCACCATTGCAACCAACATGGCAGGACGCGGTACGGATATACAGCTTGGTGGTAATGTTGAAATGCGCATCCGACAAGAGTTACAGGATATCCCCGAAGGTCCAGAGCGAACAGCTAAAATTGAAGAAATAAAAAAAGATGTTCAGAAGCTTAAAGAAAAAGCTTTAGCGGCTGGAGGGCTTTACGTTATCGCTACTGAACGTCATGAAAGCCGTCGTATTGATAACCAGCTTCGTGGACGTTCTGGTCGCCAAGGCGATCCTGGTCGCTCAAAATTCTTTCTCTCTCTTCAAGATGATCTTATGCGTATCTTTGGCTCTAACCGTATGGATGGTATGCTGCAAAAACTTGGATTGAAAGAAAATGAAGCTATTATCCATCCATGGATTAATAAAGCCCTTGAAAAAGCACAAAAAAAGGTCGAAGCACGAAACTTTGAAATTCGTAAAAATCTGCTAAAATATGATGATGTCATGAATGATCAACGCAAGGTTATTTTTGAACAGCGTATGGAGGTCATGAACGCAGATGATTTATCAGAAATGATCCTTGAAATGCGCAATGAAGTCGTAGAGGATCTCGTAGAGGCTTATATTCCATCAGGGACATATTCTGAAAAATGGGATGCAAAAACTCTTGAAGAAGAGCTTCAACAACTCTTTAATCTTGAGCTTCCAGTGGAAGAATGGGCAAAAGAAGATGGAATTGCCGAGGAGCAAATTCTAGAGCGTGTATCAGATGCTGTTACAAAACTTGAAAATGAGCGTACTGAACGATATTCTCCAGAAGTTATGGCTTATTTTCACAAAGCAGTATTGCTCGAAACTATTGACACGTTATGGCGTGAACATCTGGTGAGTTTAGACCATTTGCGTTCTGTTGTTGGTTTTCGTGGTTATGCGCAGCGGGATCCGCTCAATGAATATAAGACAGAATCATTTGAACTCTTTCAAAGTATGTTGAGAAATTTGCGCCGAATTGTCACTTCTAAGCTTATGCGCTTTGAAATCATTCAACACCCCACAGAACCGACCATACCTGAGCAAACTGATGCTGCTTCTTCTGTCTTTAATGATCAAAGTCAAGAAAATGCTCCCACCTTATCGGCACGATCACAAGAAAATAGATTTGTTAATCCACAAGATCGTGACCCTAACGATATAACCACATGGGGAAAAGTTGGACGTAATGAGCGTTGTCCTTGCGGTTCAGAGAAAAAATACAAACACTGTCATGGAGCCTTGATTTGAAAAGCAAATTATGCAAATGAATAAAAAGCGAAATTATGAGCAAGAATTGCGCACCGCTGGTTTAAGAGTAACACGTCAACGACGAGTTATTCTTGATATTTTGACTGATACAAATGATCATCCCAATGCATTTGAAATTTTTCAGCGTGCAAACAAAATAGATTCGAATATTTCACTCTCAACTGTTTATCGAACCATGAAAATATTAGAAGGAAATGGAACAATTCATCGCCATAGCTTTAGTGGTGGTCCATCTCGTTTTGAGCAAGCAGATGGGCAACATCATGATCATCTCATTGATATAGAAACAGGACAAGTCATCGAGTTTCATTCTGATGTTATTGAAAAGCTACAAGAGGAAATTGCAAAATCTCTTGGCTATGATATTATTCATCACCGCCTTGAACTTTACGGAAAAAAAAACTCTTAAAAAAGTGATCATATATCATTAGATAAAAGACCTCAGGCAAATCAAATTTTATAAAAATTTACCTTTAAAATATAATAGTTTTCATTGGCAAAAAAAAAAGAATTGCTTTATTACCCCTCTTTGTATGATGCTATACGGTAATTCATTGCCAATATTATAACAAAAAATCATTGCAACAAAATATTATAAAAAATTGTATTATAAAAAATTAGGCCAATATTATCATGGTTTCCTTGCCACAAGATCGTATGAGACAGCTTGAAAAGCGCTTTGAAATAATTGAAAGCCAAATGACGACGAATCCAAATGCTGAAACATATGTTAAATTAGCTTCTGAATATGCAGAACTACAACCCGTTATTGCCTCTATACGCGCATTAAATGCTCTTTACGAAGAGATTACAGAATTAGAAACGATTATCAACGATAAACAAACAGATATAGAGATGCGTAATCTTGCCCAAGAAGAGCTACCATCGTTATATAAAAAAGTAGAGCAATTTGAAAAAGAACTCCAGATTCTGCTTTTGCCTAAAGATGTTGCTGATGAAAAAAACGCTATTGTTGAAATTCGTGCAGGAACGGGTGGATCAGAAGCAGCACTTTTTTCCGGTGATCTTTTCCGCATGTATGAACGTTATGCCCATGCTCACCATTGGAAAGTAGAAGTTATTTCACTTAGTGAGGGGGAAGTTGGCGGATATAAAGAGATTATTGCTACCATTTCAGGAAAAGGTGTCTTTTCTAAATTGAAATATGAATCAGGGGTTCATCGTGTGCAACGCATCCCTGAAACAGAAACAGGTGGACGTATCCATACATCTGCTGCTACCGTTGCTGTGCTTCCAGAAGCTGAAGATATTGATATTGATATTCGTCCTGAAGATATTCGTATCGACACAATGCGTGCATCCGGAGCAGGAGGACAGCATGTTAATACAACGGATTCAGCTGTTCGTATCACGCATATTCCAACAGGAATTATGGTCGTACAAGCAGAAAAATCACAACATCAAAACCGAGCAAGAGCCCTTCAAATTTTACGGGCACGCTTATTCGATATCGAACGACAAAAAGCGGAAAGTGAACGTTCAGCTTCTCGTAAAAGCCAAGTTGGTTCTGGTGATCGCTCAGAACGTATTCGTACCTATAATTTTCCACAAGGACGTGTCACGGATCACCGTATTAATCTAACCTTGTATAAGCTTGATCGCATTCTAGAGGGAGATCTTGATGAGCTTCTTCATGCACTCATCTCAGATCATCAAACAACACTGCTGATGGAAATGGATAATAATTGAGCAAATATTCTTTCAAGAATGTCATCCAACAAATGCAAGAAAAATTGCGCACGAAAGGAATTGCTGAAGCCGATCTCGATGCGAAAATACTCGTTGAATGGATAACAGGAATAAATGCTGCTGAAAGAATTTCTAAACCAGATATGCATCTATCTTCTGAGCATATTATACAAATAGAACAAGCTTTACAACGGCGTATTGCAGGCGAACCCGTTTACCGTATTATAGGAGCACGAGAATTTTATGGTATATCTTTTACATTGTCTCAAGAGACGTTAGAACCTCGCCCTGATACAGAAACGCTGATAGATCTTGTTCTCCCTTTTCTCCAAAAACAGGTCGAAAATTCGAGAAAAACAACATTCCTTGATATGGGAACAGGAAGTGGCGCCATTGCTATTGCACTCCTTAAACAAATTCCCCAATCCTATGCGGTGGCAGTCGATATTTCTGAAGATGCCCTTAGAACAGCAAAAAAAAATGCAAAAAATGCTGAAGTAGCACACCGCTTCACACCTCTTCTTAGCGACTGGTTTGATTCTGTCGCAGATCGCTTTGATTTTATTGTTTCCAATCCACCTTATATTCCCGCAAAAGATATCAAAAAACTTGCAAAAGAAGTGCGCTTACATGACCCATTGCGCGCTCTGATAGGAGGAGAAGATGGACTTAATTTTTATCGAAAACTCGCCCATGAAGCAGCCAACTACTTAAAAGAAAACGGCTATATCGCTGTTGAAATTGGTTTCTCTCAAGAAAATGAAGTCTGCAATTTGTTCGAAAAAAATGGTTTTCAATGTTTAGAAGTGCGCAAAGATCTAAGTGGAATACCCCGCGCACTTCTATTTGCATGCAAACATTAAAATTCCCAATCATCATCCGTGGTAGCAACCGCCTTGCCGATGACATAAGAAGAACCTGCCCCTGAAAAAAAGTCGTGATTTTCGTCAGAGTTTGGTGATAAAGCTGCCAAAATAGCGGGATTAACACGACAAACCTCAGGGGGGAAAAGAGCTTCAAAACCTAAATTCATTAAAGCCTTGTTTGCATTATAATGAAGAAAAATTTTAACATCTTCTGTCAATCCAAGCGCATCATAAAGATCTTCAGTATATTTGCACTCAATGTTATAAAGATCAAAGAGCAGGTTAAAAGCAAAATCTTTAATTTCTTGTCTTTTGGCTTCATCAAGCTTTGCAAAGCCCAATTGGAATTTATAACCTATATAATAACCATGGACTGCTTCATCACGAATGATTAGTCGAATGAGGTCTGCTGTATTGGTCAACTTAGCGCGACTGGCCCAATACATGGGCAAATAAAAACCAGAATAAAATAAAAAGCTTTCCAGCAAAGTCGAAGCAATTTTTTTCTTAAGTGGATCATTTGCTTCATAACGCTCAAGTACTAATCTAGCCTTTTTCTGCAAATGAATATTTTCTTCTGACCATCTAAACGCGTCATCAACTTCTACCGTCGAACAAAGGGTTGAAAAAATAGAGGAATAAGAACGTGCATGAACCGCTTCCATGAAGGCAATATTCGTCAAAACTGCCTCCTCATGCTCTGTTATCGCATCAGCCAGAAGCGAAATGGCCCCTACAGTGTTTTGAATTGTATCTAAAAGCGTTAGTCCTGTAAAAACACGAATTGTCAATTTACGTTCTTCATCCGTTAAGCTTGACCATGAGGGAATGTCATTGGAAAGTGGAACCTTCTCAGGTAACCAAAAATTCCCAGTTAAGCGATTCCATACTTCAAGATCCTTCTCATCATGTAATCTA
Source organism: Bartonella sp. CL434QHHD (assembly GCF_042195145.1). NCBI lineage: Bacteria > Pseudomonadati > Pseudomonadota > Alphaproteobacteria > Hyphomicrobiales > Bartonellaceae > Bartonella > Bartonella sp. CL434QHHD. The sequence goes on from NZ_JBHINT010000044.1 coordinate 72,524, forward strand.
TTCCAATTAACAGCGCACACAACAGGATTTTTGGTTGTAATCTTTGTCATATGATGATCTCCTATAAACTGCAAGAAACACAGCCATCAACTTCCGTTCCACTTAATGCTACTTGCCGTAACCGTACATAGTAAATACTCTTGATACCCTTTTTCCAAGCATAAATTTGTGCGCGGTTAATATCACGTGTGGTCGCTGTATCAGGAAAAAATAATGTTAATGAAAGACCTTGATCAACATGCTGTGTTGCAGCAGCATAGGTATCTATAATTTTTTCAGGGCCAATCTCATAAGCATCTTGGTAAAAATTCAAATTCGTATTATCCATATAAGGAGCGGGATAATAAACGCGTCCAATTTTTCCCTCTTTACGAATTTCAATTTTTGAAGCAATTGGATGAATAGAAGAAGTGGCATGATTAATATAGGAAATAGATCCCGTAGGTGGAACTGCCTGCAAATTGCGGTTATAAAGCCCATACTCAATAACTAATTTTTTGAGTTCCTGCCAATCCTTTTGATCTGGGATAACAATATTATTCCGTGCAAAAAGCTCTTGCACAAGCGCAAATTGCGGTTTCCATTCTTTTTCAATATATTTTTCGAAAAAACTTCCATCTGCATAAGCTGATTTTTCAAACCCTGCAAACATTTCTTGACGTTCGTGCGCAATTAAATTGGAAGCCCGTATGGCATGATATGTCACAATATAAAAATAGATATTGGTAAAATCAATCGCTTCTGGAGACCCATAATAGATCTGCTCACGCGCTAGAAACCCATGCAAATTCATTTGTCCCAAACCAATCGCATGACTTTCAGCATTGCCTTTCGCAATGGAAGGCACACAGGCAATATTGCTCATATCCGAAACAGCAGTAAGAGCACGAACAGCAGATTCCACGGTCTGTCCAAAATCAGGACTTTCCATTGCTTTGGCAATATTCATGGATCCAAGATTACAGGATATATCACTTCCAATCGTGCGATAAGTTAAATCTGTCTCCAGTTCACTCGCCTCACTCACCTGCAAAATTTCTGAACATAAATTGCTCATACTTATGCGCCCAGCTATCGGATTCGATCGATTAGCAGTATCCTCAAATAAAATATAGGGATAACCGGACTCAAATTGAATTTCCGCTAATGTCTGGAAAAAAACGCGTGCACTTATTTTCTTTTTACGAATCTTTGCATTATCAACAAAAGAACGATAATGCTCCGTTAAAGAAATATCGCTAAAAGGCTTACCTGTCACACGCTCGATATCATACGATGAGAAGAGATACATATCCTCATTATTCCGTGCAAGCTCAAAAGTAATATCAGGAATAACGACACCAAGCGAAAGCGTTTTAATTCTAACTTTTTCATCAGCATTTTCACGCTTTGTATCCAAAAATTTCATAATATCTAAATGATGAGCATGCAAATAAACAGCTCCAGCCCCCTGTCGTGCCCCAAGCTGATTGGCATAAGAAAAAGAATCTTCCAAGAGTTTCATCACCGGTAAAACACCTGAGGACTGATTTTCTATTTGCTTAATTGGTGCCCCTGCTTCCCGCAAATTCGTTAAACAAAGCGCCACACCTCCACCACGTTTTGAAAGCTGCAAAGCCGAATTAACCGCACGACCTATCGATTCCATATTATCTTCAACACGTAGCAAAAAACACGAAACCAATTCACCTCGTTGTTTTTTCCCAGCATTTAAAAATGTCGGTGTTGCCGGTTGAAAACGTCCTGTAATAATTTCATCCACAAAATTTTCAGCAAGAGCTTTATTCCCTTGTGCCAAATATAAAGCTACAAGACAGACGCGATCTTCATAACGTTCAAGATAACGTTTCCCATCAAAAGTCTTCAGTGTATAGCTGGTATAATACTTAAATGCGCCTAAAAAGGTAGGAAAACGAAACTTAAATGCATAAGCACGTTTAAAAAGTTTTTTAATAAAAGAAAAATCATAAAGCTCAAATAAAGCTTTTTCATAATAACCTTCTTCTATTAAGTAATCTATTTTTTCCTTCAGATTATGAAAAAAAACTGTATTTTGATTAACATGCTGAAGAAAATATTGCCGTGCGGCAAGCCGATCCATATCAAATTGAATATGACCATTTTCATCATAAAGATTAAGCATTGCATTCAGCGCATGATAATCAGTAATCTGATCCGATTTCTGCGATTGTCCTATACCAATTGTTTCCAAAATATTTCCAATCCCTTTTTTACATAAATAACGTCTTCATCAGTTCCACGCAGCTCAAAACGATAAAGGCAAGGTACACAACATTTTTCAGCAATAATTTTACTTGCTAAATTATAATAGCGACCAAAATTACGATTCCCACCGCCAATAACACCACAAATTAATTTTCGGTTCTCAGCTTCATTAAGAAACTGGACAACGGCTTTCGGCACTGCCCCTCTTCCTTCACCATCTGCATATGTAGGAACAACCAGTACATAAGGTTCACCAACCAATGCAGAAGGCTTTCTTTTATCAATTTTGAAGAGTCGTTGACCAAGCTGCGAGACAAAATGCTGTGTATTACCCGTTGCACTCGAATAATAAACAATAAGCCCCATTAAGCACAAAGACCACTAATCATATCTGGTCTAAAACCAGACCAATGATTTTCACCACAAACAACGACAGGAACCTGACGATACCCCAGAGATTGAACAAAACTGTATGCTTGTTCATCACAGGAAATATCAACAACACGATAACGAATGCCTTTTGCATCAAAAGCGCGGCGTGTAGCATCACATTGGACACAAGATGGTTTACTATAAATAGTGATCGACATTTTCTTCAACTTTCACAATTCCAAACAATCAACCCTCAAAGGTCAATCTAATAATTTTATAGGTACTCAAGAATAACAAAAAATAGAAATTGTACGCAAAGCATGTGGTTATTTTTCAAATAGTACACAGCTTCCTGAATATAACAGAATTCCTCATCAAATAACTTCAAAGACTATGATGAGAATAAGAGATTATTCTACAACTTAAATGGCAAAGTCCCCTAGTTATAAAACAATCTTTTGCTTGCATTACAATTCCCTCCTGCTGTCTAAAAAACTAACGTTCTAAACTACCGTTTTCCAAGAGCTCTGTTTTACTCTTTTACGGCAAAAATCAATTACAAAAATGAAAGGGAATCCTTCCAAAAGAGATCCTTCAGCAAAAATACTGCTATACCCTTGGTCAATAAACTCTTTACAATAATGGAAATAACTTAGATACCAAACGAAACACACTAACACCCTCTCTTGTGCTTATTTAGAATCACCAATCATTTTGATACTATATATAGTATATACTCTCTCTCTTTCGTCAAGGTGAATTCAATTATTATTTTTAATTTTCCACGATCTTCCCACTAAAATTTTCAGTACTCAAAACTATGTAATAATATAACATTTTGTTGACAAACGTTATATTATTACATAGTTTCCAAAATAATAAGCAACGATGGTAAAAAATATGGATCTGCTCTTCAATAAGACAACATTAGGCTATAGGAATAGAATAGCAATAAAGAACTTTTCAGCAAAGTTAAAAGCTGGTTCATTGGTCGCAATAACAGGTGATAATGGCGCTGGAAAATCGACACTGCTAAAAGCCATCGCCGGATTGATTAAACCTCTTAAGGGAAAAATTATAAAACAAAAAAAAAAGTCGCATTGCTTATCTTGCTCAGCAATGTGATATAGATCAAACATTTCCAATTGATGTGAAAACGCTTGTAAAAACAGGACTGTGGTCTTTTTGTGGATTATGGAAAAATCAACGCCCTTATGATTCTAAGATTCAAAATGCGCTTAAAATGGTTGGGCTTACAGAACTCGCACCCCGTTCACTTGAAACATTATCAGGCGGGCAATTACAACGCGCTCTTTTTGCACGTATCATTGTGCAAGATGCCAATATTATTTTGCTTGATGAACCTTTCAATGGTGTAGATCATAGTACCCAAAAAGACCTTCTTGCACTGATCACATACTGGCAACAGCAAGGACGCACAATTCTCACCGCACTCCATAACCCTCTCATCGTGCAAGAATTTTTCCCCCAAATGATTCAAATTGATCAACAAAACGCCTTTTATGGAGAAACAACACAGTTTTTAAACAACACCATTCATCACGTTATGCCACCTCTCTCATCCAATTCTTTCCCTGTTAGCGCACAAAAACAAAATCTTCCCATCAATGATCCTCTCTTTCTTAGGTTATAAGACGTGTATGCATTTTTTCTTGCCCCCTTTGTTGATTTCCAATTTATGCAAAACGCCCTTATCGGTTCTATTTTCCTGTCTATTAGCGCTTGTCCTGTTGGTGTGTTTTTGATGCTCCGTGGAATGAGCTTGACAGGAGATGCTATCTCTCATGCCATTCTTCCTGGTGTTGCAACTGCTTTTCTGATTTGTGGTTTTTCCCTCATATCTATGACACTTGGTGGCATCTTCGCTGGTCTTATTGTTGCTTTAGCAACCATTTTGATTTCACGAAACAGCTTTCAGAAAGAAGATGCATCCATGACCGTCTTTTATCTTATTGCACTCGCGGCAGGTGTCATTATTATCTCACTGAAAGACTCAACAATTGAGCTGCTTCATCTCTTATTCGGATCGGTTCTTGCACTTGATGCACAAGCCCTTTGGTTAATCGCTACTATAATGCTGATTACACTATGCAGCCTTTGTATTTTTTGGCGTGCACTCGTTTTAGAAAGCTTTGACCCCCTCTTTTTTAAATCACTCTCTCCATTGAGTAAATATATTCATATTTCATTGCTTGGACTTGTGGTGTTGAATCTGGTTGGAGGCTTTCAATCACTAGGAACATTACTCTCCGTTGGCATTATGATGATTCCAGCCATTACAGCCCGTTTTTGGTTTTCACGGCTAGGCCCTATTTGCGCGCTTTCCACTCTTTTTGGAATCATTTCTAGCGTATGTGGTCTTCTGCTTTCTTTTCATCTTTCACTTCCCTCCGGCCCTGCTATCATCATTGCCGCAGGATTTATTTATCTTGTTTCCTGTTTGATAAGTCCACGTGGCTTTATTGTAACATGGTTTCCCCACCTCTTTTATACCTCCTCACTTTAAGGAAAAAAATGTGCCTAAGTTTGCTCAAAAATTTGCTCTTCTTGGAGCTTTATTGCTTGCCCTTTCTCCATTTTCTGCTTCTGCACACAATAAAATCAAAGTTGTTGCGAGCTTTTCTATTCTCGCAGATCTCGTCAAAAATGTAGGAGACAACCATATCTCTATGACCACTTTTGTAGGTCCCAATGCGAATACCCACACTTATGAACCTACCCCCCATGATGCTCAAGCTCTTAGAAATGCTCAAATTATTTTCATCAACGGGCTTCATTTAGAAGGATTTATTGATCGCCTCATTACAGCAAGTGGTACAAAAGCACTTCTTGTCGAAGTTAGCGCTAACATTCCCTCCCTCAAAATGAAAAATCAAGAACATAATGCCCATCACCACCACAGCGTTATTGATCCACACGCTTGGCAAACCATTCCCAATGTCAAAATCTATGTGAAGAATATCGCTGCTGCTTTTTGTAAAATCGATCCACAATCCTGCACCAGCTACAAAAAAAATGCCGAAACCTACATTCAAAAACTTAAAATAGCACAAGATACCCTGAAAACAAAAATTGCTACTATTCCTAAAGATAAACGTATCATTATCACATCTCATGACGCCTTTGGCTATTTTGCCAAGGAATATGGTTTTACTATCCTTGCCCCTCAAAGTGCTTCAACAGAAGCTGAAGCATCCGCAGCCGATGTTGCTAAACTTATCAAACAAATTAAAGCGAATAAAGCAGCTGCACTATTCGTTGAAAATATCTCTAATCCCCGTCTCATAAAACAGATTGCAAAAGAAACAGGTTTAACAATTGGTGGAACACTTTATTCTGATGCATTGTCAAACAAAAATGGTCCAGCAGCAACTTATCTCGATATGATGGAACATAATGTGAATACCATCATTGATGCCATCACAAAACATTAAGATCTTCTACAAAAGAGATAAAAAAGAGTTCATAAAATCATAAGTCTATGATTATATTACTAATGATGCCCAACATCTATAATTGATAACATTGATATGAAATAAAGTGACTTTTACAGAGAAATTTATATTCTATAGATTCTAAGATAGATAAAGTAAGTGGATTTATTACCTCATGGTGCCCAAACCATTAGCAGTAGCATTCTACTTTTCAATGATTCTTTTACAATAACTCTCGACACTTGAAACGATTCATAAGAAGCATTTGGTGTTTCTTTCTTAAAATATTTTTATCTATCCAACTCCATTTATAACATGCAAGTGGGATTAGCGTATGAATAAAAACCACTTGAAGAAAAAATGCCTCTTCTAAAGAGTCTCAACACAATAATTGTTGCAATGTTGGAGACTGAAAGAGAGTATGATGATGTCCCCAGCTTGCACTTTTATAAGCATAAAGATGGCGATACACTGTGGATTTTATGTTATACCACTCATAAAAGACTGCGTGAAAAAATAGTTGGAACAACCTTGCAAGATATTTTTTAAAACAAGTGCGTGAATTGGCAACCCAATAGCCTTCTGTTTAGGTATTCTGTTTTGTATGAGAGGTGCAACTCTATTCAAAGAACGTAATAAAAAAATGTGCTCAGCAATGCGTAATCTCCATTATGTAAGAGACATTGGCTCAGATTTTTTTTTGAAAATCGCAATACTAAATTAAAAGATGAGGCTAAGGATAGAAACTATTTTTTATCTTGATGCTTTCATATTCTCCCTAAATTAAGCTGTCTCCTCATTTTAGAAATTACATAAGAAGACAAGCTTATTCCACTCTGACATACAAAAACTGAATACAGCACCGAACCGTCTTCATATTTGTCTCAAACATACTGCTGTATAAAGTTTAGGTTGATTTATAAGCAACAAAAAAGCACGCGCTTTATAAGAAAGTAATATCATAAAACCATTAATAGACTGGCAATATATTGAAAAAATATACCAGATTTTATAAAATGCTTTGCAAAACAATAATATAACTGTCTTTGTCTCTGCTGATTCTTATAGGTGTTCGCACCAATCCCTTATGTTATATTCATAAAGATCTGTTTTAGGATGATCTATAGGCAATTTTTAACTCAAGACTATAGAAAGATCGATGAGATGTTACAGATGTGTTTCATCTGCTTTTATCGTTAACAGTCATGAAAATTCTAAAACAAGCACGCCTTCTATATCTCAGTGATTTTTTGCAACTTATCAGATACCCTCGCTGAGAATTGCATAGTGATTTACATGAGAAAAAATAAACTTGTAGCATGCGCGCATAGGTTTCTCTCTAATTTATGTGATTGGTAGAAAAAACAAATGCTTCTTATAGGAGCTCTGAAACCATTTTAGATCATATGGTCAGCGGTAAAATAGAATGCGCCTATTCTCGTACAGACTATTTAGAACAGCGTCGTATTTTGTGGATCAAATAGACTTCTTATGTTAGGGATCAAAGCTAAGATATGGGGTGCATCCTCCCTTATCTGTGACGCATTTTTTCTCTCTATTTCTCTCATTTACTTTTTATAAGATACATAAATTATTACATCAAGAAACATATGATAATATGTTGTTTTTTATAATGAAAATGATGTTTGAAAATAATATTCTTCTTACAGACCGTGAAACCGCAAAATTTTTTCATATAAATGTTTTGACATTCTCAGCGCCATGGGACAATGGATCATTACCAAAACTATTAAAATTTTGTTTTTAATCCCGCCGGTTACAACCTGATTTTGTAAATGTAATCGAGAAAGTCAAAAAGCAACATTATCATGACGCAGCATAAAAGAGAGTCGTGTCACATCAATTAATGCTTACTTATTATTTGTGCGCTTTCCTGTGTTTTTATTAAAAGTATGAAAATTCTGATGAGCAACTGTGAAACTTAGTTTTTGACCATATTCGTATGTCAAGCGTTCTTTTATTTCAATCGTAAAGATGATATCATTCCAACGCGTTAAAACATGGCAACCCGTTCCAATAGGCTTGATAAGCTCAATTTTTGTGTGAAAGACTGGTCCTTTATCTGGATGTTCGCCCAATAAGATTATTTCAGGTCTGAATGCTAAAAGATCAGTTTCTTCGCCATAAGTAAATGAATGCCCTAAATGTTGTTCTAAGACATGGCGATCAAGAAAATTCATAGGAGGAGAACCAATAAAATCAGCAACAAATGTTGTTGCTGGAGTATCGTAAATTTCCATTGGTGTTCCAATTTGCTCGATAGCTCCTTTATTCAAAACGACTATTCTATCAGCTAATGTCATAGCTTCTAGTTGATCATGGGTAACATAGAGGCTCGTTGTTCCTAATGAACGCTGTAGTGTTTTTATTTCAATACACATTTGCGCCCGTAATTTTGCATCAAGATTTGAAAGAGGTTCATCAAAGAGAAAAACACGGGGTTGACGTACAATCACACGCCCCATTGCAACACGCTGACGTTGTCCTCCTGATAATTGTCGTGGTTTACGATCAAGAAATGGTTCTATCTCCAAAAGCTTTGCAGCATGTGCGATACGTTTTTTAATTTCTTCTTTAGGGGTTTTACGATTTTTAAGACCATATTCTAAATTTCCACGAACTGTCATATGGGGATAAAGGGCATAATTTTGAAAAACCATAGCGATATCACGATCAGCTGGTTCACGATCATTGATACATTCGTTATCAATGCATAATTCACCTGAGGTAACTTGTTCAAGTCCTGCTATAATACGTAATAAGGTCGATTTTCCGCACCCTGAAGGACCGACAAGAACAAGAAGTTCTTTATCGGCAACAGTTAAGTTTAAATCATCAATGACCAGAATGCCGTTGTCATACTGTTTTTTTATATTTGATAACTGGATTATGGCCACAATTACTTCTCCGTTTCAATAAGGCCTTTGATAAAAAGCCGCTGCATGAAGATAACAACAAGAACAGGGGGAACCATGGCAACAACCGATACTGCCATGAGTATATTCCATTGAGGATCATGTTGAAGTGATTCGACAATAAGCTGTTTTAAAATAATAAGGATCGTTTGATGATTTTGATCCGTTGTGATGATAAGAGGCCAGAGATATTGTATCCATCCATAAATGAACATAATGATAAATAAAGCAGCGATATTGCTTTTACTAAGAGGAAGAAGGATATCCTTAAAAAATTTAACTGGACCTGCACCATCAACACGTGCCGCCTCTAAGAGTTCATCTGGAACAGTCAAAAAAAACTGGCGAAATAAAAATGTAGCGGTTGCAGATGCAATAAGTGGAATAATCATTCCACTATAGGTGTTAACCATCCCCAATTTTGCAACAATCTCATAGGTTGGAAGAATACGAACTTCGACAGGGAGCATCAATGTAACAAAAATAAGAACAAAAGCAGTTTTTCGGAAGGGAAAGCGCATGTAAATAATTGCATAAGCAGACAAAAGTGAAATAATAATTTTTCCAATACTAATCCCAAGAGCCATAATGAATGAATTCATTAAGAGTGGCCAGAGGTTGGGCAAACCTAGCCGTGCAAGGCCATCACCAAAGATTGTTTTATAATTTTCCAGAGCGTATTTCCCAGGCAAAAGAGGAAGTGTTCCTGAGTTAAATGCTGCTGAACTATGAGTTGATGCAATGATAGCAACATAAACTGGAAAGCAAATAATGATAATACCAACAATGAGAGTAATATGGGTTAGAAATTTCAAAACAGGGCGATTTTCAACCATAATTTGTTTCCTAATATTGTACACGGCGCTCAATCCAGCGAAACTGGATAAACGTTAAGACAATAACCATCAACATCAATATTGTTGATTGTGCTGCTGATGCACCGATTATTTGATTTCTAAAGCCATCGTCATATACTTTATAGACGAGTATGCTCGTTGCACGCGCAGGACCTCCAGAAGTTGTATTATCAATAATACCAAAAGTATCAAACATAACATAATTGACATTGACAATAAGAAGGAAAAACGTCGTTGGTGAAATTTGCGGGAAGACCACTGTCCAAAATCGTTTAAAGGGACCAGCACCATCAATGGCGGCTGCTTCTATTTGAGAACGCGGAACAGACTGAAGACCTGTAAGAAAAAAGAGAAAATTGTAAGAAATTTGTTTCCAACTAGCCGCAATGACAATAAGAATCATTGCTTGAGTGCCATTAATACGATAATTCCATAGCACTCCTATTTTCTCGAGAAGAAAAGGCATAATTCCGATGGTGGGATGAAAGATAAACAGCCATAATATACCTGCCAATACTGGAGCAACAGCATAGGGCCAAAGCAAAAGCATTGTATAAGCCTTTTTTGCACGGATGACACGATCAACACAGACAGCTAAGAGAAGTGATATTGTCATTGAAGCGACAGTAACTGAGATGGAAAATACTGCGGTTGTAAGAAGCGATTGCCGATAAGTAGGATCAGAAAGAACGGTTAGATAATTCTCAAAACCAATAAAGGTTGTTGTAAAGCCAAAAGGGTCTTCACGCTCAAAAGATGATTTTATTGCTTGAGCAGCAGGCCAAAAGAAAAACAAAAAAGTCACAAAAAGCTGAGGAAAAAGCAGTCCATAAGAAAGTAGATTATTTTTAAAATATGCATGTTTTTCTTGCATTCGTAGGGCTCTTTAAATGTAGAGACTTTAAAAAGGTAAACAAAAAGGACTCAACTGTTTTTGTTGAGTCTTTAATGTTTAACAATAAAACGAAATTAATGATTAGATCTTTCAAATTCACGCAAGAGTTTATTTCCACGTTCAACGGTCTCATCTAAACCATCTTTCGGCGTTTTTGAACCACTAAGAACAGCTTCCAACTCTTGATCAAGAATGGCACGGATTTGTGGTAAATTACCAAATCTTATCCCTTTTGAGTTAACTGTTGGTGGATTAAGATTAATCTGTTTGATAGCTATATCCGCACCTGGCGTTTTTTCATAGAAATGTTGTTTTTTACTCAATTCATAAGTTGCTTTTGTGGTTGGAAGATAACCTGTCTCCTGATGCCATTTTGCTTGATTTTCTGTTTTCGAAAGAAATTTAAGAAAAGCGGCTGCCCCTGCATATTCCTTTGGGGTATGGCCCTTAAACGCCCAAATAGAAGCTCCCCCAATAACTGAATTTTGTGGTGCTCCTTCTGTATCCTTATAGTACGGTAGCATACCAACCCCCACATTAAACTGAGCTTCAGAAACAATTCCAGCATGTGATCCTGAAGATTGCATAAAAATTGCACAATTTTGTGCCATAAACATTGGTGTTGAATCTAATGCACCTGCTGGACCACCATAGCGGAAAATACCTTGATCAGACCACTTTTTCAGGTCAGTCCACATACGCACTTGTAAAGGTCCATTAAATGTAAGTTCTGAATCAAGTCCTTTAAAGCCATTTTCCTTTGTTCCAAACGGAACATTATGCAACGCTGAAAAATTTTCTATACCAATCCATTGAGCGGCATAAGCCATTGTAAAACCACAAGTTGCTGCTTTAGTCTCAAGAATTTTTTTGGAAAAGTTTTCTATATCTTGCCACGTTTTAGGAGGCTGTTCTGGATCAAGCCCTGCTTTTTTAAAGATATCTTTGTTATAATAAAGGATGGGTGTTGAAATATTGAATGGCATAGAAACCATACGCCCCTGTTCATCGGAGTAATAACCACTAATAGCAGGGAAATAATCTGTAGGATCAAATTCTTGTTTTGTATCAGCCATAAGTTGATAAAATGGGTAGATTGCGCCTTTTGCAGCCATCATAGTTCCAGTACCAACGTCATAAATTTGGGCAAGTACTGGCTGTTTCTTTCCACGAAATGCTGCAATAAGTGAAATCAACCCCTCTTCATATTCACCGCGATATGAAGAAACAACTTTATACTCAGATTGACTTGCATTAAAATCGTTAATGAGACTTTCAGTTTGCTTTCCTAATTCACCACTCATAGAATGCCAAAAGCTGATTTTTGTCTGCGCAAAACTTGCTGTTATTCCCGCTGTGGACATTATGATAGCAACCGTGGCCGCTATGGAAAGATAAAAACGACTCATGGTTCACCCTTTCTGAAGTGATGGAATACAAACTACCCCTAAATTTATAGTATTACACATGAACATGCTATGACAGTTTTATTTCAGAAACATATTCTCTCATTTAAACAGGAACCACCAAAAGGTCAAATGAATTTGTTTAAATTTATTCATTTTCTTTTATAAGCATTCTTATGTATTAACGAAGAGACAAATAAAACTTTTCTTAAAATTAAAAATCATTTTGAGCGCTTAATAGTCTCTTTCCCTGTAACAAGATCACGCCCCTCACGCAAAACAAAATGACAATGTATGACCAATTTCCATGCTGTTAAAAAATCTTTCAATACATCTACATTTCGTGATAGCTCCTATAATATAAGCCATAAAGCCTCTCCACTAAAGTATATAAGACTTTTTGTATACCATCACTTTTACACTTCATAAAAGTGCAAAACGACATCATCATGTGAGACCCTAATGCTTCAACAAATCTTGCATTTAAAATACGTTAAATGAATATTTTTATTCTTTTCTCAATCATTTTTTATCCACACACCAACCCTGCTTGTAATGTGCAAAGGAATGATTTTGATTGATTCATTGTAAAAAGATTTGAAATAAGAAAATCTTATGTATTAAGGTCTATTATTCACATGAATAAACCATTAATTATCATTATAAATCAATGTATTATTGTTATATATTAGATAATTTTTATTCTTTTATTACGCTAACTTTATGAAAATATATAGTTCCTTTTGTGTTGATGTGTTTTTTACCTTTGTGCACGCAATTGCAATGCGAGATCAGGTTGATCTGTCGTAATGTAATGTACAGGCATATCAAGCCAATGTGATAACCGAGCTTTTCCATTAATTGTCCATACCCCTACAGTAAAACCAGCCTCAAGAGCTGATTCAATAAAGTTCTGTGAAACAATGGAGCCATCTAAACTTAGATCAGAATAACCTAATTGCTTCCATTCAGAAAAATGACGGTACATATCACCTTCAAAATTATCAACACATGGACCAGATGGTATTCCTGCTTCAATAAAAGGACGAAGGATAAAAGGATCAAAACTAATTGCAGAAACCCGTTCTAATAAATTTCGGCTTTTTATTAGTGCAAGCGCTTTTTGGGATAATATTGTTTCACGCTCCACTTCACCACATGTTTTGATTTCAAGATGCAACGCAACATTCGTTGGTGCTAAAAGATCAAGCACTTCTTCTAATAAGGGAGGTGCTTCTTGGCTTCCTTTCACGCAGAGTTGTTTGCGTGTTTCATTATCAATGTCGTGAATATACCCCTTTTTCCCAACCAATTGGTCTAAACGGAAGTCGTGAAAGACAACCACTTCACCGCTTTTCAGCAAATGAACGTCGCATTCAACTTCATCAACACCTAACGCTATAGCATTATTAAATGCTGAAAGGGTATTTTCAGGATAAAGATGAGCTCCTCCACGGTGTGCAACAATTTTTTTCTCAGACATGCAAAATCCCACACTTCTCAATTTTAAACGATATTGACGTACAGATTGTCAGATAAAGGCTTATTCTTCATTTCAATTATTCCCATTCAATAGTACCAGGAGGCTTTGAGGTTACATCATATACAACACGATTAATCCCTCTAACTTCGTTAATAATACGTGCTGCTGTCTTACTTAAAAATGCCATATCATAGGGATAAAAATCAGCGGTCATTCCATCTACAGATGTGACAGCGCGAAGAGCACAAACAAATTCATAAGTGCGATCATCCCCCATAACACCAACAGTTTGAACTGGAAGAAGAACAGCAAAAGCTTGCCAAATTTCATCATAAAGACCGGCCTTACGGATTTCCTCAAGATAAATAGCATCTGCTTCGCGTAAAATTTCTAATTTTTCACGTGTTACAGCACCTGGACACCGAATTGCAAGGCCGGGACCTGGAAAAGGATGGCGACCAATAAACTGCTCCGGTAGCCCTAACTCTCGTCCTAGCGAGCGAACCTCATCCTTAAAGAGCTCACGTAACGGTTCTACAAGTTTCATCTTCATCTGTTCTGGTAGCCCACCCACATTATGATGGCTTTTAATGGTTACCGTTTCACCAATAGCAGACACACTCTCAATAACATCTGGATAAAGTGTTCCTTGTGCTAAAAACTCTGCACCTCCTATTTTTTTCGTTTCTTCTTCAAAAACTTCAATAAAAAGGCGACCAATTGTTTTGCGTTTTTTTTCTGGATCTGTCTCACCTTTTAAAGCATTAAGAAACACATCAGCAGCATTAACGTGAATAAGCTCTATATTATAGTGATCACGAAAGAGCGTGAGAACTTCTTCAGCTTCATTCTTGCGCATCAGCCCATGGTCTACCAAAATACATGTCAGTTGATCTCCTATAGCTTCATGAAGGAGTACCGCTACAACAGATGAATCCACTCCCCCTGAAAGACCACAAATCACACGACTTTTCCCAACTTTTTGTCGTATCGTAGCAATTGCCTGCTCACGATAAGAAGCCATTGACCAATTGCCTGTAATAGCAGAGATCTTATGAACAAAATTTTGCAAAAGTTTTGTACCATCCGGTGTATGGATAACTTCAGGATGAAACTGTACCGCATAAAAATGTCTTTTTTCATCCGCAATAGCCGCATAGGGAGCTCCTTTTGAGGTTCCTATGACACGAAAACCTTCTGGTAAAGCTGCCACACGGTCACCATGGCTCATCCATACTTGATAACGAGAACCTTTTTTCCACACTCCATCAAAAAGGGCACTCTCTTCTTGCACTTCCAAAAAAGCACGCCCAAATTCACGCTCATGCCCAACTTCAACCTTTCCTCCAAGCTGAACACACATGACTTGTTCACCATAGCAAATACCCAGAATCGGAATACCCGCCTCAAAAATTTCCATTGGAGCACGCGGAGAGCCCTCATCAATAACGGAATAAGGACTCCCTGATAAAATAATAGCTTTAGGATTTATGCGGCGCACAACTTCTAAAGCCAATTGAAAAGGAGCAATTTCACAATATACCCCCATTGCTCGTACCCGTCGTGCAATAAGTTGTGTAACTTGTGAACCAAAGTCAATAATAAGAACAGTGTCTGGATGTGATATGCTCATAGAAAACCAATCAACAATTGTAAAAGAAAACTCATGAGAGTTATGATTTAATCTTTCTCTTTTCACAAGCCTGTTTTCTTAAGAAAAAGATTATTCTCGTAAAGTTTATGATAAAAAGTGCAAAAATATGGATCAATGTTTTTTTTGCAACACAGATAAAAAGAACCCATCTGTTTGTGTTGTGGCTGGCGACAAAGTAAGTCCATAATTTGAAAAAACTGGTTGCACAGGAGAAAAACTAAAATGTTTCTGCCAAAGCGCTGGCATATCTATTGGAGAAAAATGAGAATGTTGTTGAAGGAAATGGGAAATTTGTTCCTCATTTTCATCTGTAAAAAGAGAACAGGTAATATAGATTAGGCGCCCATTTGGCTTAAGATAAGCTATCGCTTCATTCAAAATAGCCCTCTGTTCTGTTTGGCGTTGTTTCACCTGTTCTAATGTTAAACGCCATTTCGCATCTGGACGACGACGCCATATTCCTGTCCCACTACATGGTGCATCTAGTAGAACTCTATCCATCTGGCCTATTAATGGCTTCAATTCTTCTTTTTGTGCTCGTGTTTGTACATTACGAACACCAGCGCGTCGAAGACGATCAAAAATAGGAGCTAAGCGCGCTTTATCGGAATCATAAGCATAAATTTGTCCACGATTGTTCATATCGGAAGCTAAAGCTAATGTTTTGCCCCCAGCACCTGCACAATAATCTAATACCTGCATGCTCTCTTGCGCGTCCACAAGGTGAGCAACAATTTGAGATCCTAAATCCTGTATTTCAAAGTGTCCTTTTTGAAAAGCTTGTTCCACTTGAACATTGGGATGACGATTAAACTTTTCAATCGGTGCAATTCTTAAAGCTTGCCCAAACCATGGAAAAGATTTAAGTTTGGTTTTTGCTAATTCTTTCAGCACCTTTTCTGGTGTTGCCTTTAGGTTATTTACCCGTAGATCTAAAGAAGGACGCGTTGCTAACGCAGCCGCTTCAGTGATCCAATTATCACCAAATAAAGGACGCAGATGCGCTTGACACCATTGTGGAATATCACCACGAATATAGTCTGGAGCATCCACTAATTGCTGACCTTGCCACGATTTACGCTGCTTAGCCCCTAATAACTGTGGTGCAAACCGATCTTCTGCCAACTCACCGTCAATTTGCTCCAGCGTCATTTTTCCATAATCTAATAAGGCACCAAAAACGATATCTCGGATATCATCACTCTCCATACGCCATTGTAAAGAATAACGTCGTCTTAAAACATCATAAACGATTGTACCAATAGCTGCGCGATCACCTGCTCCAGCAAAGCGATGAGAAAGCCCCCAATCCTTTAAAGCTGCTCCTACTGGGCGATGCTTCATTTCTATCTCTTTGAGAACATCTATTGCTGCTTGCAAACGCCCACCTAATCGCATTCATTTCTCCCATTAAAATAATAAAATTTTAAATCATCTAAAAAAATAATATTATCGTCTTCTTGCCAATGGAACCTTCTCAAAGCCATAAAAAATTTATATTCAATATTAAAATGATCTGATCATACTTTTTTATAAAATCCAATTTAGAGTATCTAGATTTTTCCTTTCATCTTCTGCCCATTCGCTTTTTATCCTTCTACCTCTTATGCTAAAAGATACGTAGCCATCCATAAAGAACTTATTTCCGCCATGCATTACGAAAAAATCAAATATCTCCCATCTTTGTACGGCTATCCTGCTGAAAAAATAGAAAAAGTCTTCTCATAAAATTAAACAATTTCATCTTACGTTCAACAAAAAATTAACTTTTTAGAAAATGCTTGGAACCACTATTTGGCATGACCGTTTTTACTCTAATGGCAACTGCCAGACAATTTAAAAGGAGAAAATAATGACTTATAATAATGGAAAAACAACTTCGTCTAAAAGCCGTCATAATACAATGCCCTCAAACAACGGAAAGAAATCCATCCAAAGTGATCAGACAAACACTCGCCAACGTGCGTCAAAGACTGGACGGAAGACAACAAAAAGTTAATTCTAATTTTATATAACTTATTTCATATAGTCTTAACAGAAAGAATTAGAGTTTTGACCTCTAATTCTTTCCTTTTTGGGATTATTACACCAAATTACAAACAGAAAAAAGCGCAGTCTCTCTTTCTTATTCTCGGAAGATTTTATATTTATGCAATATGACATTAGGATCTTGTATCTTTAAACTGGCCCACGATAATTTGGACTCTCTCGTGTGATGGAAACATCATGCGTATGACTTTCATGGAGTCCCGCATTCGTAATACGTACAAACGTTGCTTTTTCACGAAACTCTACAAGATCTTTTGCTCCAACATACCCCATCGAAGCACGAAGTCCACCAGCAAGCTGATGTAGAACTGATGCTATAGGACCTTTATAAGCCACCTGCCCCTCTACACCCTCAGGAACCAACTTAAGTTCATCACGAACATCATCTTGAAAATAGCGATCTGCCGATCCTCGTGCCATAGCACCAACAGATCCCATGCCGCGATAAGCTTTAAAGGATCGTCCTTGATATAGATAAACTTCACCAGGGCTTTCTTCTGTACCCGCTAAAAGAGAGCCAATCATAGCAGCACAAGCCCCACCTGCTAAGGCTTTAGCAAAATCACCCGAAGCTTTTATCCCCCCATCAGCAATAACGGGAATACCGACCTTATCAGCAATTTCTGCCGCACTCATAATGGCTGCAAGCTGAGGAACACCAACACCTGCAACAATTCGCGTTGTGCAAATAGAACCAGGACCAATACCAACTTTTATAGCATCCGCACCACTGTCAATCAAAGCCTGTGTTGCTTGCGGAGTTGCGACATTACCAGCAATAATGGCTGGAGAAAACGTCATTTTTTTAATACGCTCAACTGTGTCTAATACACGCTGAGAATGTCCATGTGCAGTATCAATCACTAGAATATCAACACCTGCATCAATTAATCGTTCAGCCCGCTCAAACCCATCGTCCCCTACACTACTTGCAGCTGCAACACGCAAGCGACCTTGCGAATCTTTGGCAGCGTTTGGATTTAATTTTGCTTTTTCAATATCCTTAACTGTTATCAGTCCGACACAACGATTCTGTTCATCCACAACTAATAATTTTTCAATACGATGATGGTGTAAAAGATACTTTGCTTCATTGAGTTGAACATTTTCACGCACTGTGATTAAATTTTCATGCGTCATTAATTCATAAATTTTTTGTTTGGGATCCGATGCAAAACGTACATCCCTATTTGTCAAAATGCCAACAAGCCGTCCAGCAGTTTCACCTTTAGCACCATTTTCAACAACCGGAATACCGGAAATACCATGAGAGCGCATCAAAGATTTTGCTTCTTCAAGTGTTGCATCTGGTCCAATGGTGACTGGATTAACAACCATACCAGATTCAAACTTTTTTACTTGGCGGACCTCTTCTGCCTGCTCTGCAGGAGACATATTACGATGAATAACCCCAAGACCACCAGCTTGAGCCATCGCAATAGCCAAACGCGATTCTGTTACCGTATCCATTGCCGCAGAAAGCAATGGCAAATTGAGCTTAATATCCGCTGCAATGCGCGTACTGAGATCCACTTGACTAGGCATAACAAGAGAATGACCGGGTTGTAAAAGTACATCATCAAAAGTCAGTGCCAATGCACCTGTCCCCGTTTCAACAATCTTTGCCATAGCAAAATTCCTTTTATAATAAAACACCGCAAGGAGCTTTAAAATACAACTGCGGTTCTCATACATGGTAGATTGGCAAAAAATTATGCCATGCTACAAACAAAATGAAAAGAAAAATAAAATATTTTTTTAAGTGTGGTTTATAAAAATTTACAATTGTGATTCAATAGGTAACCAACTTATTATTTTTGCAAATGCGCGACGCCAAAAATTGCTTTCTGGCTCATAGTCAATGCTATATTTTTTTTCATTTTCAATAAAATCCCAATAAATACGATTATTATCACCAAGACGCAGATGATAGCTCATTTCCCCTGTAGTTTCTTCAGAAAACAACAAATCTAATCTTGCTGTAATGGGTGCACATTCAAAAAGAATGCCCATTTCTGTATTTAATGATGCTGATCTTGGATCAAAATTTAAAGATCCAATAAAAGCTGTTTTACGATCAATTAAAAAAGCTTTGGCATGTAAACTTGCCTTACTCGATCGAAACAATCGTAACCCATGAGTATTGCCTTCCGCTTTTAATTCATAAAGATTAACACCACTTTTCAACAATGCCTTACGATACGGTACATAACCACCATGCACTAATGCTACATCAGTAGCTGCTAAAGAATTTGTCAGAATTTTGACATCAACACCCTTTGAAACCAAATTACTAAAATTCTGCGTGCCAACCTTACCAGGAACAAAATAAGGTGACGTAATCTGAACCGTTTTTTGGGCATTTCCAATAACCTTTGAAAGTGCCTTCATAAGCCAATTGCTTGCTTTTTTACGCAATGCTTTTTCTGGAGGATCAGAAAGAACAACAACTTTGTCTGCTAAAAATAACCGCTTTCCTGTTTGGATAAAACAATTAAAGTTAATGTGCTCTTTGACATAATCTAAATAAACTTTTGCAACCTTGGAATCACGAAACTTTCGTAATTTATCTTTCCAATAGCTAAGATCACTTGCGCTTTTAGGAACAACCAAAGTATGAATTGGTAAAACAACAGCACTATTCCAAAAATCATCAAAGATACTTTCTACCTTTTTAACAGAGGGACCGATTAACATCAAATCTAAATCTCGAAAATGAGATTCTTTACCAGCATCAAAATAAGAATCTGCAAGATTACGTCCTCCTACAAAAGCGACCCTGCCATCAACAATAAAAGCTTTATTATGCATTCTACGTGTTACGGTAATTGCCCGTAATATAATTTCTAAACCACGGCGTAAACCACCTTTACGAGATCGCCCTGGATTAAACATTCTCACCTCAATATGAGGATGTTTATCTAGCGCAATATAAGCTGGATCACGTGCCTGAGCATTAATATCATCCAAAAGAAGCCGTACCCGAACACCCCGATCTGCTGCCTCAACTATTTCACTTAATAATAGGCGCCCCGTTAAATCATCGTCCCAAATATAATACATCAGATCAAGGCTACGCCCAGCCTCTGCAGCTCCTATTGCACGAACACAAAACGCATCCAAATTGCTGATAATGAGGGAAAGGGCATCTTTATCAATCCCCAATCCATTTTCTTCCTCAGCTAATTGACTGACGATACGATCAAGCTTAGTTTCATCTTTCTGAATAGGTAACGCATAAGAACACTGCCCCCTAGCATTTTTCACAAAACGCCCATAGGTGTAGATTGCCAACATAGATGCAATAAAAAAAAAAGAGGACAAAACCAATAACAATCTGTAAAAGAGTCAAAGAGGATAAACTTTCTATTTTAAACTATCACATCATCAGTAATGCAAACGATAACACTAATCACTTTATCTTAATCGTATAGCAGATAAAATGCCACTTCTTGCTTAAGAGAGTATAAATTTAATATTGATGATACAAAAATTTTAGCGGTAGTATTTAAAAGTTTTTAAAAATGCTTCTCTGTTTTAATAAATGTAAACTTAACTAAAATTGTATAAATTGAAACAAACGATTAAAATAATCACATAAAATTTATATTTGATTTAAATCTACAAAATCATCCTCTATAGATAAATTTTACAATAAATAATTGTTTTCTTAAGCTTCCCCCACGAACTTTATCAAAATCCACTCTATTTTTTTGAAACTCATGCTTGTCATGAAGAGAAAGTTGTTATGAATTTTACTTTCGTTCTTGATTTCTTATTGCTCTCAATTCTTCCATTTTTCTATAAAGTGTAGAGCGACCAATATGAAGGCGGCGCGCAATCTCACTCATATGTCCTTTATAATGTTTAATCGCTTTCTCTATAATATCATGTTCCATCTCTGCAAAAGTACGCACATGCCCATCAGTATTCAAAAATTTTATCGATTCTTGTTCATTATCTTCTTGTATATTACCCTCAATGATATTGGGAACATTCATTAATGAATTTCCCATTAATTGCGGAAAATCTCGAACAGTTAATAACGGTCCTTCACTGAGTAAAATCGCACGAAATAAAAAGGTTTCAAGCTCATTTCTATTGCCAGGCCAATCATACTGCATAAGCAAGGAAAGAGCAGAGCCTGCTAAACCATGGACATGTGATCGCCCTGTTTCTGTGATAATGCGATCAATCAAACGTTGTGTAATCTCTGGAAAATCATCCCTTAATTCTCGTAAAGCAGGGACGCTAATAGACAAGTGAGAAAATTGTTCAAACAAACTATGCAAAAAAAAGTTCTCATTAACCAAGTCCTTTAAACGCGATGTTGAAATAGCAATGATCCGAAAAGGGAAAAATCCTCCTTTTGTATCCCTTTCCCTCTCTTTAAGGTAATGAGCAAACCGTTTTTGCTGTATGGGCTCAAGTCGATCAATATCACAAAGGCAAAGTGTCCCTTTTTCAAGAGAAGAAACCAATGGTAGGAATTCTTTAAACCACTGCTGATTTTCTTCTTCTGGATCAACGATGGCTGAACATTGAAAGCGAACAAAAACACCCTCCGAAAATAATCCCTCATGATGAATAATCCGAGCTAATGTCTCACGTCCTGTTCCAGCTTCCCCCTCTATCAAAAGATTCTGTAAAGAAGTTGCTGCTTGTCTCGATTGTTCTAACACTATCTGCATAGCTCTACTTTTTACGCAAAGATCAGAAAACCGTAAATGATTCTCTTTTTTTCGCCGAATATCTCGAACCTCATGCTCCAAGGCAGAAATAAGAGCAAGAATATCCAAAGTAACTCTTACGCGTAATAATGTTACTGGATGGATCCAATAATCAATAGCTCCAGCTGTTAAAGCTTTCTGGAGTAAATGCTGATTCTCTTGTTGTGCTATAACGACAATAGGAACAGAAACACCAGCAACTCTAATCATTTTAATCAAATCGCTCACACTCAAATCACTCATAACGACATCAAGGAGTGCAAGCACAATGTTTTTACGCCTGTGTAAAAGATCAATCGTACGGAGACCATTTTCTGCTTCAATGACACGATAACCAAAACCTCTCAGCATAGCAGAAAGTTCTATACGTCTTCCATAATCTTCACTCGCAACAAGAATGGGACCAACCATAATGTCAATAATCTCCTTTGAGACTACTCAGCAGCTTAATATCAAAATTGTTGTAAACCATAAGAAATATTTCACCTCTTGTGTTTCACTTACGAACTTCATCAAGCTATCAATTAAATACAACATTAAGGCATTTTTTTCCATTTTTTTGCTTTTTCATTGATTTTCATTAAATTTTTCATATTGACTCATGGGGTAATTTAATAATGTTATAGAAACTCGAGAGCAAATAATCTAAATAGAGTGCAATAAATGAAACATACCTATCATATTTTATGTCTTACAATCACCGCCTTGCTGTTAAGTGCCTGTAAATTTTCGCAATATTATAATTCAAATATGCCAACTGGAATTGATGGGAAATGGGTTGATGAGAATGGTATTATTTCTTCTTTCCACAATGGTGTTTTTGAAACGCGTGCAGCAGATACAGAAGAAAAACTATCAGAAGGGGCATATAATTATCTCAATGCCCAAAATATAGAAATTGAAATACGCTCTATTCTCCGTGGAACAATTTCTAGAGTCAATTGTACAATGTCCTATGACGCCACACAACTTCTCTGCACCTCACATACAGGAGCACAGTTTTTCCTTAAGCGGAAATCTTAAACAAAGTACAAGGGAAACCTCTCTTAAGAACAGAGGGAGCACACACATTAAGCAGGAGGCGATCCGTTCTCCTCCTGATAGAAAATCCTCTCTAAAATACGCAAAGAGGCTGGTATAATCTTTACCCTGAGAATTTTCTAAACATTATGAAATGCGTAAAATAATCATTTTCTTCCACAAAATATCAGTAAAGCCACCTCACAATAAAATTATAACTTTGTATCCTGCAATCTATTTCAACCTAAAATAACATTTTATTTGATAAGGAAGCTTAATCTAAGCAGCGCCAATGCGCAAAAGATCATGAAAATGGACAATTCCTATCGGTTTTTTATCTTCAACCACGAAAAATGCACCAATCTGATGATCATTAATAAAAGCTGTTGCTGCACCAACAAGTGTATTTGGCTTTACAACTTTAGGAGCTTTGGTCATCACCTCGTCAACATTAAATTTTGATAAATTAAAATGAATGTTACGTGCAAGGTCGCCATCAGTTACAATTCCGATTAGTTCACCTTCTTGATTCACAACACCAACACAACCAAAATGTTTTTCCACCAAAACATTCATCGCTTCAGTCATAGATGTTCCCTGCATTACCAAAGGAATATTATCACCCTCATGCATAATATCACACACGTATTTAAGGCTTGCACCAAGAGAACCACCAGGATGATATATTTTGAAATCCGTTGCGGTAAAACCACGCATTTCTAAAAGAGAAACCGCTAATGCATCTCCCATTGCCAATTGCATAATTGTTGAAGTTGTAGGGGCTAAACCATGGGGGCAAGCCTCTTCTATCTTTGGTAATAATAGCACAATATCAGCTTGTCGTCCTAACACAGAGTGCTTACTTGATGTCATCGCAATAAGGGGAATACGAAAACGCGCCGCATAACTCATAATACCACTTAACTCTTGAGTTTCACCAGACCATGATAAAGCAAGAATAACATCATCAGATCCAATCATACCAAGATCACCATGATTGGCTTCTGCAGCGTGAACAAAAAAGGCAGGTGTTCCAGTTGAGGCTAAGGTTGCTGCAATTTTTGTCCCTATATGACCACTTTTTCCAAGACCAGTAATGACCACATGTCCACGAGCATTTCTAATAGTTTGAACAGCCGCTTCAAAAGAAGAAGAAAGACTTTCCAGAAGAGCTTTTTCAAGGGCTTCAAGCCCCTGCTTTTCACTGGCAAGTGTTTTAAGCGCTGATACAACAGCACCCTGCAAAGCCATATGAGGAGACGGTATTATCATAATCAAATTCGATCAATAAAATTAAGTGAGAGATCTATATTATTTTTCAACATTAATGGTTTCCAGTAAATTTTTCAATGAGGCAGAAACGTGGCTGTGCATATCAGCGCGTGCCAAAGAAAATGCAACGTTGGCTTCAATAAAACCAGCTTTAGAACCGCAATCAAAAGTGCGCCCTTTTACTTGCAAACCCCAAAAATCTTGCTCATTTGAAAGCCGTATCATAGCATCTGTTAATTGAATTTCATTTCCTGTTCCCCGTTCTTGAGTAGAAAGAATATTAAAAATTTCTGGCTGCAAAATATAACGTCCATTGATGTACAAATTTGATGGTGCCGTTCCTTGTACTGGTTTCTCTACCATTTTTGTGATTTCAAAACCATTTGCAATCTGTTTGCCTTTCCCAACAATACCATATTTATGTGTTTCTCTAGGATCGCATTCCTGAACTGCTATAATATTTCCCCCACCCACCTTTCCATAAAGACTAATCATCTCAGAAAGACAGCCATTTTTCGCCTGTATCAACATATCGGGTAATAACAAAGCAAAAGGTTCCCCTGCAACTAATTCACGCGCACACCAAAGAGCATGCCCTAATCCCAAAGGTTGCTGTTGCCGAGTGAAAGAAGTTGACCCTGGTAATGGCTGTAAACGGTATAAATTTGCAAGATCTTCTTTCTTTCCACATTCAGCAAGTGTCGTGTATAATTCAACTTGCGCATCAAAATAATCCTCAATGACTGCTTTGTTACGTCCAGTCACAAAAATAAAATGCTCAATACCAGCTTCCCTCGCCTCATCCACAACATATTGAATAACAGGTTTATCAACAACTGTTAGCATTTCTTTAGGAATCGTTTTTGTCGCAGGAAGGAAACGCGTACCAAGACCTGCTACTGGGAATACTGCTTTCCGGATTTTACGCACACTCACCCTCCTCAATGAATTCATATAACTTTTTTGTTTTATTTATCATATGTTTTTACGAAATGGTAAAAAAGATATCTTATTGTTTTGATTATCATTATAATGGGCAATTAAAAATGTAAAAAGAGTCTGAGAATTTATTGAAAGGATTAAAACGAATTATTTATTTCAGTTTTTTCCTCTTCTTGATCATATTATCGATTAAACTAAATACAAAATAAAGTTATTGCACATCTAATGAATTGAATATTAATGGGGATTTCAAAATGCAAAAAACAGAATTGAAGACTCTCTTTTTAGAGAAGTCAATAACTTGGAGAACTCTTTTCACTGTCTCTGCCGTTATTTTTTCTGCTTTTTTTATGTTTTTTATATCCCTTTCATATGCTGATAGCGGATTTAAACACTGGATTAAAGAATTTAAAAAAATAGCTATTGCTCACAATATTACCCCTTCTACGTTTCATATGGCGTTTAAAGGTGTTAATGCCATTGATCCAGAAGTTCTAAAAAGTGCCGCATACCAACCGGAATTTGTTGCTCCTTCATGGAACTATTTCGATAATCGTGTCCATGATATTGCAATTGAGGAAGGACGGCGCCAAACTCAAAAATGGAACAAATGGCTTCTTCAAATTGAAAAACGTTTTGGTGTTGATCGCAATATTCTGCTTGCTATTTGGTCAATGGAAAGCAACTATGGGAAGGTTTTAGCCAATAAAAGTGTAATGCGTGATACCATTCGCTCTCTTGCAACTTTAGCCTATGCTGATAAAAAACGTGCAAAATATGCATATACACAGCTGATTGCTGCTATGAAAATTCTACAAAGTGGCGAAATTAAACGCTCTCAACTCACTGGATCTTGGGCCGGTGCATTGGGGCATACACAATTTATTCCAAGCAGTTATCTCGCCTATGCAGTTGATATGGACCAAGATGGACGGCGTGATATCTGGAACTCTGTTCCAGATGCTCTGGCTACTGCTGCTAACCTTCTCCACAAAAATGGCTGGCAACCTAATCTT
The DNA here is from genome assembly GCF_042195145.1 of Bartonella sp. CL434QHHD. Lineage (NCBI taxonomy): Bacteria > Pseudomonadati > Pseudomonadota > Alphaproteobacteria > Hyphomicrobiales > Bartonellaceae > Bartonella > Bartonella sp. CL434QHHD. The sequence continues at coordinate 98,837 of NZ_JBHINT010000044.1, forward strand.
ATTTGGGGAGTAGAGGTAAAAGTGCCGCAGGGGAAAAACCTTCCTGAAGGCTGGTATTCCTTTGAACAATGGAAAAAATTAGGTGTAAAACACGCAAATGGGCACCCTCTTCCTACATCAGCTGAACAAGCAATATTAAAATATCCAGATGGAGCAAAAGGACCTATATTTTTAGTCACAAAAAATTTCTTTGTTCTGAAACATTATAATAATGCAGATCGTTATGCGTTTGCTGTTGGCCTTCTTGCTGATCGCATTGCTGGACATCCTGGATTGGTAAATGATTGGCAAAGACCTTTTCAACCTCTTACTTTCCAGGAATGTAAAGAACTACAATCTCGCTTAAGTGCACTGGGCTATTATAAAGGGAATGTTGATGGAAAAATCGGAACAGCTTCTCGCAAAGCAATTAAAGCTTTTCAACTGCGTCACGGTCTAAAAGCAAATGGATATCCATCATCTCAAGTGCTTTTTCTCCTTCGCAAACAATAAGGGAGACTAAATTTTTGTCTTCTTTTCGCCTGATATACTTGACATTATTGTTGTTTTCACTTTCTATTGTGGGGATCTTACAGCCATCCCCAAGTAAAGCAACGAACTTCTTCAAATGGTTGTCACAACAAAACAAACAGACACAGCAGCCACCGCAAATTATAGAACAAAAAATAGACAAGCCGCAAAAAAAGATCATAACACAAAAAAACATACAAAAGCTAAAAAATGAGAATGCAAAGCGCGTTCTTGTCATAGGGGATTTTGCAGCTTCTGCTGTTGCCGATGCACTTAAGAAGTCTTTTATAAATAATAGCGATATCGTTATCATGAACAACACAATACCAGCTTCCGGCTTAGTTCGAACGGATTATTATTCTTGGCAAGGCAATATTTCTAAACTCATTGATCAAAATAATCCCGATGTTATTATCATGATGATCGGTGCAAATGATAATCAACCCATCACAGACTCTCATAACATGATTAACACAGATCAGTCAGAATGGATGCGCATCTACAAACAAAGAATTATCGAAATTGCTGAAAGTCTTCATGCCTCTGGAAAACCATGGATATGGATAGGTCAACCTTCTTTTGAAAATGATCTTTTGACACAAAAAATAAAAATTTTTAATGCGCTCTATCAACAAGAAACAGAAACAGCAGGAGGGTATTTTCTCGATATCTGGAGCGGCTTTAGTGATGAAGAAGGAAATTTTTCTTTTTCAGGCTATGATATTAATGGGAAAATAACCAAATTACGCACCAATAATGGCATGCATTTCACCCCTGAAGGAAAGAAAAAACTTGCCTCTTATTTAGAAAAGCCATTGAAAAATATTTTAAATTTTTATGCCTTTTCTCATGGAAATCCTTACTCAACCGATCAAGCTATTCAAAAACTTATACAAGAATCAGAGAATCAAGAGCGGAGTAAAATTATGCGTCAGCTTCCAATGAGCCTCGATGATATGGCACAACAAAACACTCACCTTTTAGGCAAAAGAAAGTCAAGTTTTATAAAAAAATCATGGTTTCCACCAAATGGGCATCAAAAAGATCGAGCTGATGATTTTTCTTTCCCATAATGTCTATTTAAAATACAAAATCTGTTTTCCTCTATAAACAAAAAGCGAATAAGATAAAAAACTCTGTTTACAGAGCTATAATGAAGAGGAAATTTGCATAACTCGCAACTGCACCTTTCGAATAATATGAAAACGGCATGGTGTTAACCATACCGTTATATCTTATAGTCCACGTTTGTTAATCATTGCCTCTGGTAAAGGCATCCGTCCCCGAAAAGCTTTATAAAGCTCCTCTGGATCACGACTTCCTCCAGCGGAGTAAATACAACGCTTTAAAAGATCAGCGAGCTCTGAATTAAAAACATCTCCCGTTTCTTCAAAAGCCTGAAAAGCATCTGCATCAAGAACTTCCGACCACATATAAGAATAGTAACCAGATGCATAACCATCCCCTGCAAACACATGCATAAAATGTGGGGGACGATGACGCATAATAATTGTGTCAGGCATTTGCAGCTTTTCTAATTCTTGGCGTTCAAACACTGTTGGATCAGTGACTGTTTCGCCTTGATGAAAAGCCATATCCACTAAAGCTGATGAGATAAATTCAACGGCAGAAAATCCTGCATTAAATGTCTGTGCTACTAAAACTTTATCTATCAACTCTTGTGGCATAGGATGGCCTGTTTTTGTATGTATAGCATAAGATTTTAATATCTCTGGCACGGTTAACCAATGTTCGTAAAGTTGAGAAGGTAGCTCAACAAAATCACGTGCAACAGATGTTCCCGACACAGATGGCCATGTGACATCAGAAAGCAAACCATGCAATGCATGTCCAAATTCGTGGAAAAGCGTACGTGCATCATCAAGTGATAAAAGAGCAACTTCTCCTTTGGGCGGTTTAGCAAAATTACAAACATTGTAGATAATAGGCTTTTGTCCGCCATCCAATTTATGTTGTGATTGCAAACTACTCATCCACGCACCGGAGCGTTTTGAAGAACGCGCAAAATAATCACCAATAAAATGCCCAAGTAGACTTCCATCAGACTTTTTTACTTCCCACAAACGTGCATCAGGATGCCAAAGTGTAACAGCGTTTTTTTCTTCAAATGTAATGCCAAAGAGTTTTTCTGCTACCCTAAAAGCCGCTTTAATCATACGATCAAGCTGAAAATAATATTTAATCTCCGCGCTATCGAAAGAAAGTTTTTCAGTACGAAGTTTTTCAGCATAATAACGCCAATCCCAAGCAGCTAAAGATTCATTGCAGCCCTGATTGTTGGCAAAATTTTGTAAGTCAATTTGCTCAGTAGAAGCTTTCGCTCTTGCGCGCTCCCATACAGGCATAAGCAAATCCATAACGGAATCAACACTTTTAGCCATAGTATTATCGAGCTTCAAATCTGCGAAAGATTTATATCCCAATAATTTAGCCTGCTCATCTCGAAGCGCAACAATCTCTACAATAATTGTTTTATTATCATTCTTGTTATTATTTTCACCACGTTTAGCCCAAGCTTGGAATGCAACCTCACGCAAATCACGACGATCAGAGAATTTTAAAAAAGGTTCAACAATCGAACGTGCTAGTGTTAATGCATACGCTTCTTCATTGCCTCTTTCACACGCAATTTCCTTCATTGAAGCAATGAGATCTTGCGGTAAACCAGATAAGTCTGTTTGTTTTAAAAATAGAATCCATTCAGCTTCATCATTTAAGACATTTTGTCCAAAAGTAGCATTTAAAAAAGCAAGTCTTTCATTAATTTCCAAAAGCCGTTTCTTAGCTTTTTCATCGAGTTTTGCCCCATGACAAACAAACTTTTTCCACCATAATTCAAGAACACGTGTTGTTTCACTCTCAAATGTGCCCAGCTGCGACTGTTTATAAAGCATATCTATTTTCGCAAATATCCGCGCATCCATCATCATTTTTGAAGAATAACGAGAAAGTTTTACAACGAACTCTTGCTCTAGCTGTTGAATTAATACATTCGTATGAGCACTGGTGCGTAAGAAAAATATTGAACAGACACGATCAAGCGCTTTGCCGCAAAGCTCAAAAGGCTGTAAAAAATTCTCAAGCGTTGGTGGTTCTTGCACCATCGCAATCGCCTCTAGTTCTTCTTCGGCTTCTTGAAGAGCCTGTTCAAAAGCGGGTTTAAAATCTTCATCACTTATAGAAGAAAAATCAGGAAGACATGAAAATCCCTTCCACTCCAGCACTGCTTCTTTTGCCATAATACTTTATGTCTCCATTATAAATTTAAACTGTAACAATTATCTTTACGACACAAATTGATAACATACTAAAACTATCTCGTGAGTTTCAAAACTACCTTTCAAAACGCTATTGAATAAAAAACCTGAAAATCGCAAAGTTCTTTCATTTTAAACCATATTATATTGAAGCAATAAAGATTATTCGCTCACACATCACAATAGAATTGCATATTAACAAAAACACTTGGAGAAAGGCATAATCTCCACTCTTTACAAAATATTGCTGTAGATTCTTTTGAAAATCACAAAACTGCATTAAAGAAATGATGGTAAAAATCAGAACTGATTTTTACATTTACGCTTTTATATTATCCTCAAATTAAGCTGTATTCTCGTTTTAGTGATTCAGAAACTTGTTTATAACTTATATTTTACCCTTGACTTTACTTCAAATATTAACAATTGGGAATATAGCTGGGGAGTTTTTTTTAAAATCTTCCATAAACTTTTGTTTTTATCTCATCTATTATCTAGATTTATAACTCTCCAACTCTTCAGGAGGTACTTTATCATGACTGAAATCAAAATGGCCTTCGACTTCAAAAATTTTTCTCCTGAAGCTCTTGCTGAAAAGTTAAAGAACCAGCATTTTGCAGACTCTATTGATATCATAAATGACCTCGATAGCATGGAACGTGTAACTATTCTTAGTCTTCTGCCTCTTGATTATGTTATCGAACTTTTTGATAAACCAGAGCTTGAGCAACCTGCTGCCATCCTAGAACTTCTCCCTATAAATCGTGCTGTTGAAATTCTTGATGGCATGTCTGCCGATGCTGCTGCAGACGTCTTTCAAGAAATGGATAAAGAAACCCGCACACGACTTTATGCCTTGCTTAACCCCTTAACGCGCGCTGAACTTAAAAAACTCACCAGTTATCCTGACCATACAGCAGGGGCACTGATGACAACAGAATTTATAGCCGTTCCTTCAAACTGGACCATACAAAAAACTTTGGATCACATCCGTGAGGTCGAGCGAACACGTGAAACAGTTTATACCAGCTATGTAATTGACCCTAAAACAGGTACTCTTCTCAAAGCTGTTTCCCTGCGTAACCTTATTCTTGCCTCACCTGATGAACTAATTCTTAATGTCCCTACCCATGACTCGCCCATTACAATATCGCCCTTCACACATCATGAAGATATCGCACGCCTTTTCCAGCGCCATGATCTTCTCTCTGTGCCTGTAGTTGATGAAAGTAACCATGTCATTGGCATTGTAACCGTTGATGACGTGCTTGATACTATGGTCGATGAGATGAATGAAGATGCCTATAAATTTGGGGGTATGGAAGCGCTTAATAAGCCCTATATGCAAATTAAGTTTCCTGAAATGATGAAAAAACGTGGCGGATGGCTCGCTTTACTCTTTATCGGTGAAATGCTGACAGCAAGCGCTATGCAACATTTCGAAACAGAACTCGAAAAAGCGATTATTCTTACACTGTTCATACCTCTCATTATGAGCTCAGGAGGAAATTCCGGCTCACAGGCTACATCCCTTATTATCCGTGCATTGGCTTTACGTGAACTCACGTTGAAAGACTGGTGGAAAGTGATCATTCGTGAAATTCCAACAGGACTATCCCTTGGTCTCTTACTAGGAATTATTGGTGTTACGCGCATTGCTCTTTGGCAAAAACTGGGTATCTACGACTATGGACAACATTGGATTGCTATTTCGACAACAGTGGGTACAGCTTTAGTTGGAATCGTTACCTTTGGTTCTCTTTCTGGATCTATGTTGCCTTTTATTCTTAAAGGTTTAAAATTTGATCCAGCAAGTGCTTCTGCTCCTTTTGTGGCAACTTTAGTAGATGTCATGGGCATTATAATCTATTTTTCTGTAGCTTCCCTCATTTTGTCAGGAACTCTTCTTTAAACATGTAAAGTAAAAACTCTTACTTATGGAAAGATCTTGTCATGTAACCTAAGATTCTTTCCATAAGAGAATAAGCTTTATTATTTATTTTCTAGCGCACCGCTCCATAGATAATTTATTATTTTTTTTGAATAACAGCTCCGAATAACGTAAATTTACCTCATCATAAAGCTTCTCATATTAAATCGATTAAAGTCATCTTCTTGCCAGTCACAAACGAGATCGGTGTATGGCTAAAAACTATTCAAGAAAAAATAAAATACTTCTTATATCTTCTTTCTCGTAGCAAAAACTGGCGCAATATTGACAGCTGAGAAAGAATGATAATGATAATGCTCAACAGTTTTATATTTTTTCACAAAGGCGTTAATAGTATACTATTCGCGTATATTATATCATTTATGAGCCTATCATGGAATGGATGTAGTATACGTTAAGCAATCTCTCTTAAGTACATGAATATGCAACAACAAGTATATTCTGTTTAAAGTGTTCTGTTTGGCATGAAAAGCATGCTCCTATTAGAGAATACGATTAACAAAAGTGTGAGGGGCAAAGCACTATCTCCATGGTTTAAAAGATATTACTTTAGATGCCTTTGAAAGCATAAATTGGATTAACGGCAAAGATGGAAATTTTCTTTGGATGCCTTCATATTCTTTCTAAATAAGACTGTATTCCGGGTTCATAAATAAATCAAACAGATATAACTCTTGCCCCAATCTGGCATACAAAAGCTAGAACTTCTTATAAAATTCTTAATCATCTCAATATTTACCTCAAATACACGGTTGCATTAGATCTGGATTTTGATTGACAAGTTATAGAATAAGAAAAAGCTTTATTTAGAATAAGAATGTTGTACAGTTGTCAATAAATTGGCTATGGATTGAGAGATATTCCGGATTTTTATTAATCTCTTTGCAAAACAACAACAATAATATGGCTAGCTTTATACTTACTTACTCTTACAAGAGCTTATATAAACTCCTTGTGTCATATTGATAGAAATCAAGTTGACGGTGATTTTTTGGATAATTCTTAGCTCGAGAATAGAACATACGCACTATAAAAATCCTTTTACGAAGCTCCAGCAATTGAAGCTTAATAGAGCCTTAAAGACTTGGATAAATAGTTTTGTCATAAAAATATTGCCTCCATCTTCCAAAACTATAAAAAAACATGTAAAAGGTTTTTTTAATAGTCAGGCAAAGAATGTAAAGACTTTGCCTCAAATGAAATTTCATTAAACGAAAAGAAGAAAATTTATGCAATTGCGTAACATTGCCATCATTGCCCACGTTGACCATGGGAAAACAACGCTTGTAGACGGACTTCTCAAGCAATCAGGAAACTTCCGTGATAATCAGCGTACAAGCGAACGTATGATGGATTCAAACGATATTGAGAAAGAACGCGGAATTACAATCCTAGCGAAAGTGACATCTGTTGTTTGGAAAGATACTCGAATTAATATTGTTGATACACCAGGACACGCCGACTTTGGTGGAGAAGTTGAACGCATCCTCAATATGGTTGATGGAGCCATTGTACTTGTTGATGCTGCTGAAGGACCAATGCCACAAACAAAATTTGTTGTTGGCAAAGCATTGAAAGTAGGATTGCGCCCTATTGTTGCTATTAATAAAATTGACCGACCGGATGCACGCGTTGATGAAGTCATTAATGAGGTTTTTGACCTTTTCGCTGCTCTTGATGCAACCGATGAACAGCTTGATTTTCCTATTCTTTATGGATCTGGACGCGATGGATGGATGGCTGAAGCCCCTGAAGGACCAAAAGATCATGGATTAGGTCCTTTATTTGATCTTGTGACGCAGCATGTCCCTTCTCCTAGTGTAGCAGAAGGACCGTTTCGCATGATTGGAACTATTCTTGAAGCGGATCCGTTTTTGGGACGAATTATTACAGGGCGGATTCATTCTGGCTGTCTAAAACCCAATCAAAATGTCAAAGTTCTTGGACAAGATGGAAAACTTTTAGAAACTGGGCGTATTTCAAAAATTTTAGCGTTTCGTGGCTTAGAACGGCAACCTATTGAAGAAGGAAGTGCTGGTGATATTGTTGCGATTGCAGGTCTGCAAAAAGGTACCGTAGCTGATACTTTCTGTGATCCTACTGTCAATGAACCCCTTACTGCCCAACCAATTGATCCTCCTACTGTTACTATGAGTTTTCTCGTCAACGATAGTCCCCTTGCTGGAACTGAAGGCGATAAAGTAACAAGCCGTGTCATTCGTGACCGATTGTTAAAAGAAGCAGAAGGCAATGTCGCTCTTAAAATTGAAGAATCAGCCGATAAAGATTCTTTCTACGTTTCAGGACGAGGAGAATTACAGCTTGCAGTTCTCATTGAAAATATGCGCCGTGAAGGATTTGAACTTAGTGTTTCACGCCCACGTGTTGTTATGCAAAAAGATGAAAATGGAATAACTCTTGAGCCAATCGAAGAAGTTGTTATCGATGTTGATGAAGAATATTCCGGTACTGTTGTACAAAAAATGTCTGAACGTAAAGGCGAAATGGTGGAATTACGTCCTTCTGGAGGTAATCGTGTCCGCCTTGTCTTTTATGCACCAACCCGAGGACTCATTGGTTATCAATCTGAACTTTTAACGGACACACGTGGTACAGCAATTATGAATCGCCTTTTCCATGCTTATGAACCTTATAAAGGAGACATTGCTGGTCGTGTTAATGGTGTTATGATTTCAAATGACAACGGTGAATCTGTCGCTTATGCTCTTTTTAATCTTGAAGATCGTGGTCCTATGATCATCGATGCGGGTGTGAAAGTCTATCAAGGTATGATTATTGGCATCCACTCACGAGATAATGACTTAGAAGTCAATGTCTTAAAAGGGAAAAAACTCACCAATATGCGCGCTTCTGGAAAAGATGAGGCCGTAAAGTTAACGCCTCCCATTAAAATGACATTAGAACGTGCCTTATCGTGGATACAAGATGATGAACTTGTGGAGGTAACCCCTAAAAATATTCGTCTCCGCAAACTCTATCTTGATCCTAATGAACGTAAACGTTTTGAAAAAACACGTACATCAATTTCAAGTTAATTTCATAATCTCTTTGGTAAAATATTTATAAAATATTTAATTGTATTGAGCCTCACTATATTCCAGAAAGGATGTCTCTATGAATATTAAGGAAATACCCGTAGGCAAAAATCCACCAGAAGATATTAACGTTATTGTGGAAGTCTCCCTTGGTGGGCAACCAATAAAATATGAGATGGATAAAAAGTCTGGTGCATTATTTGTTGACCGTTTTCTTCATACATCAATGGTTTATCCTGGAAATTACGGTTTTGTCCCTCATACGCTTTCAGATGATGGTGATCCTATTGATGTCCTTATCTGTAATACCCGTCCACTTATGCCTGGTTGTGTTATCAATGTTCGCCCCATCGGAGCTCTAATGATGGAAGATGATGGTGGTAAAGATGAAAAAATTATTGCCATTCCCACTACAAAATTAACAAAACGCTATATCAATATTCATGACTATACAGATCTACCCGAGATTACACTCAAACAAATTGAACATTTCTTCAAGCATTACAAAGATCTGGAACCTGGAAAATGGGCTAAAATTGAAGGATGGCGTGATAAAAACTTTGCGCATGAATTAATTAAGCAAGCTGTTGAGCGCAATAAAAAAATATAACGATTTTAATAAAATAAAGCCTATTTAAAAATAGGCTTTATTCTTTATTTTTTCTACGAGATGCAATCTCTAAAGGATTGCCATATCTGCTTTAGCTCTTCTAAATGTGTTGAAAAGTAAAGTTGTTTGTAGCGAGATATTGCACCGTTTTTCAGAGAAATAGAAGAAGATGGTATTCTCCATTGCTTGGCAAGAAATTTAATGAGAGCTTTATTCGCTTTTCCATCTTCAGGAACAGCACGAAGGCGTATAACCAGATATTGTTTCTCACCATCCCTACATTCAATCCCTATTATTTTGTCAACGGACGATTTGGGAATGAGATATACAAACAAAATCAAGTTATTTTTATCAACTTGATAAAACATGTATTCGCCTCAAGTAATATTTCTATACATACATGTTTGCGTAAACGCGCCACATAAAAGTACGAATAAAATATATAATAATGAACACTACAATAGGTGAAATATCAATCGTTCCCAAATTTGGTAAAATTTTCCGGATACGGCTTAGAACGGGATTTGTAAGACGATCTAGAAAGCTTCCTATCAAAACAACAAAGCGATTGCGTGAATTTATGATATTAAAGACATAAAGCCAAGAAAAAATGACACTAGCGATTAAAATATCAATATAAATCTCAAAAATCAAATCAATCGTTCGAAGCAATGCATAAATCATGCGTCATCCCTTTCAATCAAGGAAACAGAAGAGCGTATAGAAAACCTTCATTAAAGCAGGTCTGTGTATCAAAAAATGGTTTTATATTTCAATACTCTTTTTTCTTGAATAAAAACCAGATATCTAAATTCTTCATCTCTCTATTTAATGACGATGCAGTTAGAAAACAAATATCAAAATTAAAAATAGAACATACAATAGAAGAAACGGCAAAAAATCTGAATATCCCTTATAGGATTAATCTTAAATCTCATCGTCTTAATTATTAATATATAAAAAACAAACAAACTAAAAACGGCCTTTTAAAGGCCGCTTTTAGTTTTAAAATTATTTCTGCAAAGCAGTCAAACGATTAAGAGCACTGCTAAAACCATCTAGCTGAACAAATAAATCATTCAAAGCTGGTTCACCTGCAGCAGCAATTGTCATCGCCAACTTTAACTGTTTTCCAGAACGTAAAGCTGCTACGTGATTTTTGTCAAAAACGACAGGAACCACACAACCTGCTGGTACACAAGTCCGGATACCGGTTTCGATAACAGCTTTTCCCTCATCAACTTGTAAACGAACAGGCTTAGAAACCAAAATGCCAAAAGGAACTGTTAAATTACCAGATACAACACCCTCAGCATCGAGAGTAAGGCCCATAGCCACAACAACACGCCCCTGCTCATTCACTTCTTGACGGTGCATAAAACAAATTCTTTTCCCTTCTTGTATACCACAGTTAATAGTCCACAAACCGTAGGTTTCAGTCAAAGAAGAAGCTCCATTTGGCAATGTCGCTGCCGCATCTTTTGATGCAGGAGGTTTTGAACTTGTTGCAAATGCAACAGATGAAATACTCAAGAGAGTAAAAACTATAAGTAAATTAAATAACTTTTTCATTTTATATTCCTGTTCTTTACATAAAAGAGAAACATGTTTATTATTTATTATAATATAAAGCATCTTAATAAAAAAAGCTTTCTCGTAATCATATAGCTTTTATAATGGTCTAAGGCTACCTCGAAATTCGCTGACAACTTTCGTATAAACGTGCTTTTTAAAAGAAACAGCAATCAACGGAAGGGTTTCTAGATCAATCCATTTCCATTGATCGAATTCCGCTTTATTGCCATCTGGTGGCGGATTAATCGCAATTTCAGAAAGCTTTCCTGTAAACTGGAAAGCAAACCATTTTTGTATTTGCCCACGATATTTATTTGTTAATGTGCACCCAATAAGTTCTTGTGGAAAATCATAATGGAACCAATTTTGTGCTTCTTTAATCAACTTCACAGATCGAATACCCGTTTCTTCATAAAGTTCACGATATGCTGCATCTAATGGTTTTTCATCTTCATCAATCCCTCCTTGAGGAAGCTGCCAACGATGAGATATTTCAATATCTGCATGAATGGGCATCATTAAACGACGCCCAACCCACACTTTACCGTCATGATTAAAGATAACAATCCCAACACATTTGCGATATGGAAGAACCTTCAAATTAATACCTGCATCCATTTAATATTCCTCAAAATCGCAAGCTATAGATATCAATTCTCACTTTAACACATCCTTATTGGGATCTGGTGGAAATGCTGCATTTGCCATTTCACCTCGTAACAATTTATAAGCCTCATTCAACTGGATATCATCTTTAGGGTCTTTGGGAACAAAAGCAGCTGAACCAGATCCTTTATTACTCTCTCGTTTTCCTTTGATATGTCCTTTTAATGCAGACTCACCAACTTTTACATCATAACCCTTATATTTTTCAGGGAGTGGTTGCTCTACAATAATATCAGGCGTGATCCCTGTTCCTTGAATAGAAGTGCCAGATGGCGTGTAATAAAGTGCTGTTGTTAAGCGTAAAGCCCCATTTTCACCCAAAGGAATAATTGTTTGAACAGATCCTTTACCAAAAGACTGCGTCCCTAAAATTGTTGCACGACGATGATCTTGTAATGCACCCGCAACAATTTCAGAAGCACTTGCCGAACCACCATTAATAAGGACAATGAGCGGTTTTCCATTGATGACATCACCTGGCTTCGCATCAAATCTTGTCACATCACTCTTTTTGCGCCCACGAGTCGACACAATTTCACCTTTATTGAGAAAAGCACTCGAAACATTAACAGCTTGATCTAAAAGCCCACCCGGATTAAGCCGCAAATCAAGGACGTAACCTTTTAGCTTATCTTCAGGAATTTTAGATTGGATATCTTTAATTGCCGCCAGAAGATTATTCAATGTCTGCTCAGAAAACTGGATAACTCTTAAATATCCAATATCACCCTCAACCCGATATTTCACCGCTTTTACTTTGATAATATCACGAATAATCTTCACTTCAAATGGCTTATCAACGCCAGAACGAATAATTGTTAAGGTAATTGGCGTTCCAGGAGCACCTCGCATCTTATTAACAGCTTCATTCAATGTTTGACCATTCGTTTGTACATCATCAATTTTTGAAATAAGGTCTCCTGCTAGAATACCTGCTTTTGAAGCGGGAGTATCATCCATTGGTGAAACAACTTTAATTAAGTTTTTTTCCATAGTGACCTCAATACCAAGACCTCCGAACTCTCCTTTCGTAGAATCCCGCATATCCTTGGCTTCTTCAGCATTCAAATAAGATGAATGAGGGTCCAGTGATGTGAGCATGCCATTGATAGCATTTTCAATAAGCTTTTTATCATCTGGAACTGTAACGTATTGCATACGCACACGCTCAAAAACATCGCCAAATATAGCTAGCTTTTTATATGCATTATCTTCATTATTCGCAGCAACAGACTGCACCATAATCATTGAACAGGCGCCGAGCAATACCCCAGCGACCAAAAGAATAACTTTACGAATCATTTTGGCTCCTTCTTATTTTTTCAGTCTGCCACCAAGGAGTTGGATTTACAGGTTTTCCCTGCTTTCTAAACTCAATGTAAAGCATTGGAGAAGTTTTTCCTATATCCAATGCAACACTGTTTGAAATAAATTGCATCTCCATTATACCCAGAGGCTCACCTGAAAGAACAAATTGCCCCTGTTTCACATTAATTCTCGACATTCCAGTAAGAATGATATGATAACCATTTCCAACATTGAGAATGATTAACTGTCCATAAGAACGAAATGGCCCTGCAAAAGCAACAAAAGCATCCACAGGTGATATAACAACAGCTCCTGCCTCTGTTTCTATCGTTTCACCAAAGCGCGTAATCTGCGAACTTTTGTTAGAGTGATGTATTCTTTTTCCTGAAACAGGAAAAAGTAAAGAACCTTTTCGGCTTTCAAAATTGGACTGTTCTAACAATTGCAAACTTTTCCGTACCTGTACTGATGCATCAGAGTTAAGTTTTGACTGACGATCGAGCTCTAAAATCAATTCTTCCAAAGACTGCGCTTTTTTAGCAAGAGCAATATTTTTTTGTTGCTGTTCTGTAAGTTCTTTTTCTGATTTTTTTTGTAGTTTGTTTTTTTGGTCTAATAAAAGCTCTAGACGTTTTCGCTGCTCTGCTTGATTTTGCAGTTTTGTCTTTAATGCCTTATATTCCGTAGTAATGGAATTACTCAAATTGGTCAACTCCTTGAGTTTTTCTGTTAAATCTCGTGTTTTCTCCTGCATCTGAGGAATAACAGTACCTAATAAAACAGAACTACGTATAGAAGCCAACGCGTCCTCTGGCTGTATCATAAGAGCAGGAGGCGGATTCAATCCCATACGCTCCAAAATTGCAAGAACTTCCGCAAATTCAGCACGACGATTTTTTAAACTTTGATAGACTTGTACCCGCTTTTCTATCATTTTTTTAAGCTTTTCTTCCCTTTTAGCAATATCATCTGCTACTATACGTTCTTCTTTAGCCGCTTTTATGAGTGCATCACTCAAAACACGTTGATCTTTTTTTAAATGCTCAACTTGATGCATAAGAAAAGCAACACGCTCACGCGAAAGTGAAATATTTTGGCGAATTTCTCCCAATTCTTTATGTACTTCCGTACTCCTCATTGTATCTTCCGCACGCGATACAGAAAAGCAAAAAAACATACTCAAGAGCAGAATGACAAATATGACGCACTCCTCATATAAATATAGCATCTTTCTATGAAGAAGCTTTTTCATTTGCAAAAACCATGACACCTCATCGTATACATTAGAGATGCTTTAAATGGTGTCAGCTAAAACAATATTAATAAACATATAAATAAGTGCTAAAAATTGCACAAAAATATTAAAAACGATGATACGGATGGTTATTTTCAATTGTTACAGCGCGGTAAAGTTGTTCTGTAAGAAGAATACGTGCAATTTGATGTGGCCACGTCATCAAACCAAAAGATAAAAGAAAATCAGCACGCTTCTTTATTTGTTCATTATGCCCATCAGGTCCTCCCAAAGCAATGACGACATCTCGAATGCCCTCATCACGATAACACCTCAATTTTTCAGAAAAAGAAATTGACGAAATCGATTCTCCACGCTCATCTAACACAATTAATCGACATTTTTCAGGTAAAAATTCAATAAGTTTTCTCCCCTCTTCCTCCATACGTTGACAAACTGTTTGAGCACGACTTTCTGGTATCTCTTGTAACTTTTTTAAATGAAAGCCTACATCTCCAGAAATTTTAGAAAAACGATCCAAATAATGCTGAACTAATTTTTGCTCCGCCCCACTTTTCATACGACCAACTGCAAAAATAGAAATTTGCATTTTAATGATCTCCGAAGAGAAGCAAAGCTGTATCGTTTAAATCCGGCGTCATCCATATTTTTTCTAAATTATAAAAAAGACGAATTTCTGGACGAAAAAGATGAGTGATAATATCACCTGTATCAATCAATACCCAGTCACCTCCAGCAAGCCCTTCTACACGCGCAAGCCCCTGCCCACTATCTTTCCAAGTATGTAATAAATGATCAGCAACAGACGATACATGACGCTGCGAATTTGCTGAAGCTATGACCATATAATCAGCCAAAGATGACTTCCCTCGAATATCAATAGCAACAATATCTTCTGCTTTTGTATCTTCTAAACTCTTGAGAATAACTTCAAGACTCTCACTAACAGAAAAAACTTTTTTTTCTTTTGAAGGCATAATATCGTAAGAGTGTTTGTGTGCAACGTTTTTCAGATCAATATCCTTTCTTATCGTTGTGGAATCTAAAAAAGAGACTTCTCTAAAGAGAAGCAGAATCTTATGAAATGTTCAAGAAAAATCATTCTTCTTCAAACGAAGGTTTGTTGAAGATTGAAAAGATAAAGGTCCATGCAAATAAGTCCAAACTGGTGGCTTGATAAAAGGTAATCGCTTACTTTCTCTCTCATCCAAACGAAAACGGCGATAAATATGTGCCATAGGAGAAGAAAGTGCTGACCGATTGCCTAAAGGACGATCAATAATCGCAATAGGAAGCATAGAGACGATATCATGCCATCGATACCATTGATGTATCGTCGCAAAACTATCTGCCCCCATAATCCATACAAAATTTACGCCACTGTAATGGGTAAGAATATGAAAAATCGTATCTACTGATACTTTGCTCCCTATAGCCTGTTCAAAACCTGTTAAGCGAATTTTTGGATGGTCAATAAGTTTAAAACTTAATTGCATTCTCTCCTCTAAAGAGGGCAACTGTGTACAATCCTTTAAAGGATTTCCTGGAGTGATCATCCACCATAACTGATCAAGATGCAAACGCCGAATGGCAATTTTTGCAACAAGAAGATGCCCCGCATGCGGTGGATTAAAGGAACCACCAAAAAGACCCACAACATTAGATCTTTCAACATGTGGCATACAATTTTTCCATGGAAAAAATGGTGTTCTCAAGCTCTAACCTGACCATTTCCTTTAACGTGATATTGAAATGATGTTAGCTGTCCAACACCTATGGGACCACGTGCATGCATTTTTCCTGTTGCGATACCAATTTCCATTCCAAAACCAAATTCACCTCCATCAGCAAATTGTGTAGATGCATTGTGTAATAAAATAGCTGAATCTAAATGATTAAAAAAATTCTTCACCACTTCCAAATCCTCAGCAATAATCGATTCCGTATGTCCTGATGAATAACGCTTGATATGAGAAATGGCTCCCTCAACACCCTCAACCGTTTTAACAGAAAGAATAGCATCAAGATATTCATGCGACCAATCTTCTTCAGAAGCTAATTTGACATCTGGCATAAGAAAAACAATATCTTCTGTGGCACGAATTTCACACCCCTTTTCCTGTAAAGCAGTTAAAACAGGAAGAAATTTTTTTAATGCTTGGCCGTCAATGAGAACTGTCTCAACAGCACCGCATATCCCTGTTCGCCGCAGCTTTGCATTTAAAACAATATTGCGTGCCATATCTAAATCTGCCGATTTATCAATATAAATATGACAAAGTCCCTCCAAATGAGCAAAAATTGGAACACGTGCATCAGACTGAACGCGGGCAACAAGGCTCTTTCCACCACGTGGTACGATCACATCAATCGCTCCATCCAATCCTTTGAGCATTTCCCCAACGGCAGCACGATCTGTCGTTCCAACCATTTGGATAGCATCTTTAGGTAAACCAGAGCGCTCTAAACCTTGTACCAAAGCTAAATGAAGAGCATGAGAAGAATGAAAGCTATCCGAACCACCGCGCAAAATCGCAGCATTACCTGCTTTTAAGCACAAAGAACTCGCATCAACTGTAACATTGGGACGACTTTCATAAATAATGCCAATCACACCAAGAGGTGTTCGTACACGACTTATATGAAGCCCATTTGGACGCGTCCATTCATCCATCACTTGTCCAACAGGATCAGATAAACGAGCAACTTGGCGAACACTGTCTATCATTGCACGTAAACGCAAATCATCTAATTTTAGCCGATCAATCATTGCAGCTTTCAAATTATTCTGAGCAGCATTCTCTAAATCTTGACAATTCGCCCGTAAAATTTCATCTGACTGAGCCTCTAGACTTAAAGCGATCATTTCTAATGCATTGTTCTTTTGCTCAGAAGAAGCAACAGCCAATGCTGCAGCGGCATAGCGTGCTTTTTGTCCCATATCTTTCATTTTTTCTTCTAAAGTCATCGTAACATCCACTCTGCCAAAACAATAAAAACAAAAGTAACTTTTTTAAACAGAATTGGTCAAGCAACGTACAATCATATCATTACGATGCACCATAGCAGAGCGCGCCTCATACCCAAGAATAGCTTCGATTTCTTCACTTTTATGTCCTATAATGCGTACAGCCTCATCTTTGTCATAGCTTACAAGTCCACGCGCAATCTCAACTCCATCTGTACCAACAATTGCAACCGTATCCCCACGCTGGAAATTTCCCTCAACGCCAATAACCCCTGCAGCTAATAATGATTTTCCTGATTCAAGAGCCCTAATGGCTCCTTGATCAATCGTCAAAACACCAGATGGATCTAAATGACCAGAAATCCATGTTTTCCAAGCATTGACAGATTTCTTACTTGCCGCAAAAAAACTCTTGCGTTCACCTTTGTCAATTGCAGCAAGAGGATTCATACGCTTGCCTGAGGTGATAATCATCGCCGTTCCAGCAGCATTAGCTATTTTTCCGGCTTCAAGCTTAGTCTTCATTCCTCCTCGTGAAAACTCTGAAGCAGCAACATCTGCCATTTTTTCGATATCATGCGTAATGGATGCAACAAAAGGTATAAATTCAGCCGTAGGATCACTATGGGGAGACTTTGTATAAAGACCATCAATATCGGATAAAAGTATTAAAAGATCTGCCCTCACCATTGTTGCCACACGTGCAGCTAAACGATCATTATCACCATAACGAATTTCAGTTGTTGCAACAGTATCATTCTCATTAATAACAGGCACAGCTCCCAAATATAAAAGCGTCTCAATCGTTGCACGTGCATTGAGATAACGCCTTCGCTCCTCCGTATCAAATAAAGTGAGCAAAATTTGGCCTGTTTTGAGCCCATGTTGAGCAAGCGCATCACCATAGGTTTTTGCTAACTCAATTTGCCCCAAAGCAGCACATGCCTGGCTTTCTTCCAATTTCAAAGCCCCCTTAGGAAGCTGTAGCAATGTCCTTCCTAAAGCAATAGCACCTGAAGACACCAATAATATCTCTACGCCTC
Organism: Bartonella sp. CL434QHHD; assembly: GCF_042195145.1. Classification (NCBI taxonomy): domain Bacteria; kingdom Pseudomonadati; phylum Pseudomonadota; class Alphaproteobacteria; order Hyphomicrobiales; family Bartonellaceae; genus Bartonella; species Bartonella sp. CL434QHHD. Next base: position 117,057 of record NZ_JBHINT010000044.1, read on the forward strand.
CTTTGTGTAATTCAACAACATCATTGATCAAGCTTTTAAGCCATTCAACCCGTAAACCTGCCTGAGGATCAACCAAAAGGGCAGATCCAATCTTGACCACAATACGTTTATAGTGTGTAAGTTTTTGCGATCCAACAGCCATCTCAATCAACCTTGCTATCCCCTCTGATCTCCTCTTTGCGTGACATTTCAATAATATGTGCACCAGCACGCAGCACATTTTCTAAACCTTCGCGGCTAACCGCAGAAAACATCATAACTGGTTGATCCGCTGCTCTTTGTAAAGCTTCCCGTTTAGCTTCACGCTCTTCAATTGTCAGAGTATCTATCTGGCTTAAAGCAACAATTTCAGTTTTATCACTTAGATTATTTCCATATGCCTCAAGTTCATGACGCACAATTTGATATGCTTTTGCTACATCTTCTTCTTGAGAAGAAATTAGATGAAGCAGTACGCGACAACGTTCCACATGTCCTAAAAAACGATCTCCAATTCCCACACCTTCATGCGCTCCTTCAATTAATCCTGGAATATCAGCCAAAACAAATTCACGACTATCAATACGTACAACACCAAGATGAGGATGTAGAGTGGTAAAAGGATAATCTGCAACTTTTGGTTTTGCAGCCGTTACAGAAGCTAAAAAAGTTGATTTTCCAGCATTTGGTAAACCAACAAGCCCCGCATCAGCAATTAACTTCAAACGAAGCCATATTGCACGCTCTTCTCCAGCCAAACCTGGATTTGCACGACGCGGTGCCCGATTTGTCGATGTTGTAAAGTGAAGATTGCCAAAACCGCCATTCCCTCCTTTTGCAAGGCGATAGCGCTGTCCCACTTCCGTTAAATCACATATTAACGTTGTATTATCTTCTTCAAAAATTTGCGTCCCAACCGGAACTTTAAGGATGACATCATTACCCTTTTCACCCGTCATATTACGCCCCTTGCCATGCCCCCCTGTTTTTGCTTTAAAATGCTGTTGGTAGCGATAATCAATCAGCGTGTTAAGCCCATCAACAACAAGAGCCCAAACATCACCACCCCGTCCTCCATTCCCCCCATCAGGTCCCCCAAATTCTATGAATTTTTCACGACGAAATGATACTGCTCCAGAACCTCCATTACCAGAACGAATATAAACTTTAGCTTGATCAAGAAATTTCATTGGAAACACTCACTGAGGAATCAATCTCTTTACCTCTATAGGCAATACATTAGTTTTACCAGTTTTTCATCATTGATAACAGAAAAACTGTCACTATCGCCGATAACTCTTTGAGAAAAAAATCATCACATCTAAATAGGTTAAGTAAAGTTAAGTCTTCTTAAAAGAAGGCGCTATTCTTGTATTTTTGTTTTTCCCTTAAATTCAAGTGCTAGAAGATAAAGCTCTACTGATTCTGATCGGCTTGCGGGTGGTTTAACATGATAGACTTTTTTAAAATGCTGTTTTAGTATCGTAAGAAGAGTGTTTTCTGCTCCTCCTTGAAAAGCCTTTGCTAAAAAATGTCCCCCAGGCTTAAGAACCGAAAGAGCAAAATCAGCCGCAACTTCACATAAATAAATCGTTCTTAAATGATCCGTCTGACGATGACCTGTTGTTGGCGCTGCCATATCAGAAAGAACCACATCCGGTTTTGTCCCTAAAGTTTCAATTAATTTCTGCGGTGCATCTGTATGCAAAAAATCCATTTCCAACATGGCAACTCTAGGTAATGGATCAACATGTAAATAATCAATACCAACAACGCTAGGATCCTCATCACTTGACCCTACTATACGCTCAGCCACCTGACACCAGCCCCCAGGTGCTGCTCCTAGATCAATAACCTTTTGACCTTTTTTCAAAAACCTATAGCGCTCATTAATTTCAATGAGTTTATAAGCCGCACGTGAACGATAACCATCTACTTTTGATTGATGGACATAAGGATCATTCAGATGCCTCTCTAACCATCGTCGTGATGAAGCTTTAATGGTTCCTGCTTTCTTTTTTACGCGCTGATATAATTCATGTGACCCTGAACCTCCATAGCCACCTCTCGGTGTTTTTGTTGTTTTTTTCATCGTTATTCATTGTCTCCATATTTAATTCTCTAACGCTTGAAATCTCTGCTCTTTCTACGACGACACCATACCCCATCGCGTAACATTAGCTCTATCAAAATTCCTTCCCTTAATCCACGATCAGCAACTCTTAAACGCTGACTTGGCCAAACTTCCCGAATAACATCTAAAATTGCACAACCAGCTAAAACTAAATCTGCTCTCTCGCGCCCAATAAAAGGACTTATGACACGTTTTTCTATATACCATGATAATAGACGTTGTGTCATAAGTGTAATGTCTGCATCCTTCATCCAAATGCCATCCACTTTTTTCCTATCATAACGCTCTAAATTAAGATACATTCCTGCTAAAGTCGTAACTGTACCGGAGGTTCCCAAAAGATGAAACTTCGAACCTTGTGCTAACTCTCCTAATTTATGACGATCTGAAAAATTATTTAATAACCCTCGCACATAGCTTTTCATTTTTTCAAAATCGTCTAAGCTAATATCATTCCCTCCAAAACGTTCAGCAAGCGTAACAACACCAACAGGAAGAGAAGTCCAAGCGATAATTTGTCTAGCTAAACGAAAAGAACGCTTTTGAGAAACATCAAGTAGCACAATTTCTGATGACCCTCCTCCAATATCAAAAAGCACAATTGCGTCAGTATTTGGTTCAACAAGTGTACTACACCCTGTAACAGCAAAACGCGCTTCTGTTCGCCGATCAACAATTTCCAATTCAAGACCTGTCTCCTCCAAAACACGCTGAATAAAATGTCTACCATTTTCTGCAGAACGACAAGCTTCCGTTGCAATCAAGCGATAACGCTTAATATGCCTTTGTTTTAGCTTTAAATGACAAATCTTTAATGCCTCAATCGCACGATCCATAGCTTGTGTATTAAGAAAACCGTTATTTATTAAACCTTCTCCCAATCGTACAATACGAGAAAAAGCATCAACAACACGAAAATATCCAGGTTTACTGGGAGATGCGATAAGAAGACGACAATTATTTGTTCCGAGATCAAGTGCCGCATAAAGAGGTGGAGATTTTACTGAATGGAACCGTCGAAGAAAAGGTGCTTTGAGTTTTTTTGTTTTTTGAGCACCTATCATTATCTGATTATGAAACTCAAAAGCTGCCTCAGATTGAACAAAAACCTGTTTCTGTTCATAATGTTTTTTTCTCTGTTGTCTCTTTATATCAACAAGGACAGAGTATGCCTCTGTTCGTGACAATGCAGAAAGATTATTTGTATTACTACTGCACTGATCATACAACTGATCTGCTTTGGTATCGTATATTTCTCCTCGCTTTAACTCTTTTGAACCATAATTTAACGGGGTCATGTCCCTTATCCCTTGAGCGTTCCCCCAATAAATAAACGCGAAAACTCTTCTGCTCATTCCTAAATAAAGCAATAATGTAGCATCAAATGATATATACAAGAAATCATTCTTTCTTTTTCTATCATTAAAATTTTCTACACTAACATCATTCAGATTTTTGTATAATCTTTCGGTTGTTTCCGTGAAATCATGCATCTCTTTATGAACTTAAAACTATAAATTAATCGTTTACGTTCACATCAATTTTTATAAATTATGCTCTTTTCTTGATACCATTTACACGGAGCACACATCTATTGTAACAAACCTACACTATCATACTATTTGCTGACTTTTAAGGTTACAACAACCTATACATTAGTACGGTTTATAAGAAAAAAAATTTTTCGTTATCCACACACAAACCACGTTTGTTATATGCAATGAAATGGCTTTGATTATGCTGGAATAAAAGTTCCGTAGTACTACAAAATGCAATTACAATAGCTGTTATTTCGTGAATACCAATAAAAACTATCGTTCAAAAAAACTCTAGAATTATAAAATTTATCTGAAAAATATTAATGCTTAATCAGACCGCATTAAAAATCCATTTGAAGCTTAAAAAAAGAATTTAGTCTACTCATTATTGTAAGGAAGAAATCGAGTATTTCTAATCTTTTTTACTTTTAATAAATAACGAAATCACTCTTTAAGCATTATAGGAAATACTAACTTGATTTTCTATTACATATAAAGAACTTACTGTGACTTTATATTCATAAAACTCTCACTCTTTCCAATAAATCACCTCGATATCATATTATATAAAACTTCTTACTTATCTGACCTTATAATTTACACTCAAAAATATAATACAACAATTTATGGAAAAATGACTCTTGTTAAAAATACTCGATGGATTCTAAGGACGGAAAGAATTAAGTGCCGCATTTAACCCTTTAAATGGTACAGTAAAAGAAAATACCTTACCTTCTTTAGTTTTATAGGAAATACGTACCTTATTGTTCTGCTCTATTTGTTTAGTCAAAACCGGCCCTACAGGTGATTGTGCCAAACAAACCGTTTCATTACATTGCGTATAATTAATAAGAACAGGTTTTTTAACATCTTTTACAAACATTTGAATCGGAACATTTATATCAGAATTTGGCAATGTTCGAAAAAGCATCACTGCTTGACCACTTGTCGTAGAAACAAGAGACCAACTAAAAATGGTATTTCCTTCTTGATCATGAACCGTCTGTGTCACATTACATATACCTTGCTTATGTTTAAGCTTTTGTTTTTCGTCACAAATCAAAGTCCAATCATAAAATTGCATAATAATTCGACGTGTTTCGCCAGGTTCTCCCTTAGGTATCGATAAGTGCGGTGGATGCACCGTATAAATATTATTATTCTCGTTGGCAAAGCTTTCGCTCTTGCCTATTAAGGCAAGAGCAAACAGCAGAACCTTTACTAACATACTTCTCGTTTTTACAATAACAGCCATTTTTTCTATTATCATCTCAACCTCAGAGTAATTCCAGCGCCTATTCCCCAATGACCTCCAGCACTTGTCACAGATACATTCGAGCGAATATTTCCATCTTCAGATGTATAACCAGCACCAAGAGCAAGTGCAGATTGACTGCGCCATAAACCACTCCCAAATGAAA
>NZ_JBHINT010000004.1:0-53585 GCF_042195145.1 Bartonella sp. CL434QHHD
AGTTAAAAGAATCAACGGAATCAAAATTCCCGAACTTTTATATAACCTATTGATTTAATTAAGTATTGGCTGGGGTACCTGGATTCGAACCAGGGAATGCCGGTACCAAAAACCGGTGCCTTACCGCTTGGCTATACCCCAAAAAAACACGCTTTATAGCGACTCCTGCACCTTATAGCGATTCCTGTGATTGGACGCAATATCTGAAAATCAAAGACTTTACTTTTTTATCATAAAATTTCTGAGTCTTGTATGGCATTGCCATCGATACAAATTCGTAGCAGAAACTGATATACAGTTGTAATTTTAACATAAGAAGGAACCATTTATCCATCAATTATTTTGCTCTTTGTATTGATTTTCTAGGAACAGAAAATGAAAATCTTGCAGTTTACTCATTCTAATAAATTTGCATATGATTTACTTTTCTTGATATCTAAAATCTCATCTTGCTCAATTAAGATAAAAGCTGTCACCACATTGGCAACCGGTAAGTGTATGATAGTGCTGCTGTGCTCTTGCATTAAGCATAAAGATGGTAATGTCCACTAATTTTTACATTATATTATTCATGGGTAGCACCATAAAATAAAATCAAGCACATTGAAAAATATTTCCTAAAAAATAACACTTATTATTCTGTTGAAAACATTATGATACACCCATAAACTGGAAGAGTTTTGCAAAAATTAAAAACATTTTATATGGTATTTGAAAAAATAGAGATACAAAAACAAGGAATAATAGCTATTTCCATTTACTTTTTATTCAAAAGATAATGATATTTATTACCCACTCATAGATGTAAAAAATCTTCAGAAGCAATCTTGATGTAGACCAATACCCTTTTTGATTGATGAATATACATTTCCTAAAAGCTTCTTTTACAAAAAGAGAGACATTAAAACTATTTCATACAAACTAGGTATTCAACATTTGCTTTTAAATGCGGTAAATGGCAAATTAGGCTTATGAAATAAGCTTAACAATTAGAATCGAGGAGATTTTTAAATGGCTTTTGAATTGCCCCCATTGCCTTATGATTACGATGCCCTTTCGCCTTATATGTCACGCGAAACGCTTGAATATCATCATGATAAGCATCACCTCGCTTATCTTACCAACACCAATAATTTTGTGAAAGAGTTAGGCTTAGAAAATGAAAGCCTTGAAGATATTGTTAAAAAAAGTTTTGGAAAAAATATTGGTTTGTTTAATAATGCAGCGCAGTATTACAATCATAACCACTTTTGGCTTTGGATGAAAAAAAATGGTGGTGGCCAAAAACTTCCTGAAAAGTTAGCAAAAGCTATTGACGCTGATCTAGGTGGTTACGACAAATTCCGCGCTGATTTTATTGCTGCTGCTAGTGCCCAATTTGGTTCTGGATGGGCGTGGGTTGCTGTTAAAAATGGCAAGCTTGAAATTATGAAAACGCCTAATGGTGAAAATCCCTTAGTGCACAATGCTCGACCTATTTTGGGTGTCGATGTGTGGGAACATTCCTATTACATTGATTATCGCAATACTCGACCGAAGTACCTCGAATCCTTTGTAGACCATTTAATTAATTGGGACTATGTTTTGAAACTTTATGAAGAATGTGAATTTTAAACTGTCTCAATAATTTTTTAGTGTATGAAAGTCCCTATAATCCAATAAATTATCGGAGACTTTCATACAGAGGTATTATGGATTAGCAAAAGTCTTTTCCTGCTATCTTTAGAATATATGCATAGATATAGGCAACTTCTTCTAGCTTTGAAAAACGTCCAGCTGCACCAGCGTGCCCTGAATCCATATTAATACGTAATAAAATTGCATTATCGTCTGTTTTTAGGTCTCGTAATTTTGCCACCCATTTTGCAGGCTCCCAGTAAGTTACACGAGGATCTGTTAATCCTGCCATCACAAGTATAGGGGGATAGTTTTGAGCTTTGACATTATCGTAAGGGGAATAGGAAGCAATAAGCTTATAATCTTCTTCTGATTCAAGAGGATTCCCCCATTCGGCCCATTCTGGAGGAGTGAGTGGCAATGAAGCATCTAACATTGTCGCTAAGACATCAACAAAAGGCACATTTGCTACGATCCCAGCAAAATCCTGTGGAGCTATATTGGCAATGGCTCCCATCAACATCCCCCCTGCTGAACCACCATGAGCAATCAGCCGGTCGTGAGAAGTGAATTTATTGTTTACAAGGTAACGCCCACAAGCAATAAAATCTGTAAATGTATTGTGCTTAAAGAGATGTTTTCCTTTCTCATACCATTCTACTCCCTTTTCTTTTCCTCCGCGAATATGAGCAATAGCGTAAATAAAACCTCTGTTTACTAGAGAAAGTACATTACTATTGAAACTGGCAGGAATAGAGATCCCATAAGCACCATAACCGTAAAGCAGACAAGGCGCACCACCATCAAGGGGAGTATTTTTGTGATAAAAAAGTGAAATAGGAATCTTCTCACCATCGTCTGCTATTGCTGTAATACGTCGTGTTACATATGCATCTTTATTATGCCCAGAGGGAATTATTTGCGTTTTTAAAAGCATCCGTTTACAATTTTTCATCTCATAATCAAACACTTGATCAGGTGTTGTCATAGACGAATAGGAAAAACGAATAGTTGGACTGTTATATTCTGCAACTCCTTGCAGACCTAAAGAATAAGCCTCTTCAGTAAAAGCAATGGAATTAACTTGTTTAGTGGTACGTTCCATTACTTTTATACGTGGAAGCCCCTCAAAACGTTCGATCCAGACAAGAAAATCTTGATAAGCATCATGGGATAATATTAGGCACCCAAGCTGATGTGGGACAAACTCAGACCAATTTTCTGATTGTGGAGATGTATATGGCGCTACCATAATTTTGAAATCTTTTGCATTATCTAAATTGGTCAGAATATAAAAGACATCACCACCTTCTGTAAGTGAATATTCAATACCTTTTTGTCGTTTCCGTACACATTGGGGAATAGTAAAAGGCGCCTCAGCAGGAATTAACCAGATCTCGGATGTTTCATGATCATGAATATTAATATAAATAACATCATTAAGCTTAGAACCGCTTACATCTAAGAAAAAACCTGGATTGTCTTCACGAAAAATAAGCTTATCTTGTGATTGATCTGTGTTTAATTGGTGATAATAGAGCTCTGAAGGTCGGTGGTTTTTATCCATCTTAGTATAGAAAAAACCTTCAGATCTAGCATCCCATACAATTTGACCAGATGTATCAGTAATTGTGTCCATACAGTCAGACAATGTCTCAAAATTACGAATTTTAGCTGTATAGAATTCTGATCCTTTGTCATCATAGGTCCATACCACATGTGTATGGTCAGGAGATTCTTGAACTGAACCAAATTTGAAATATTCTTTGCCTTCTGCCAAGACATCACCATTAAGGTACACGTTTTTTTCTCCGCCATTCCTTGGTGTCCGAAAATAATGTGGTTGTTGGCCTCCGGTAACATAAGAGAATCCGTAAGCAAAAGGACCATGTTTTATAGGAACAGAACTATCATTCTCTTGGATCCTGTTTTTCATTTCGGTAAAAAGCAAATCTCGTAGTGGTTTTGTATCAGCCATTTGAGCTGATTGATAAGCATTTTCTTTTTCAAGATAATGTCGAATATTGAGATCAAGACAGTTAGGATTTTTAAAAACATCTTGCCAGTTAGACGCACGTAGCCAATGATAGGGATCATCACGAAAAATACCATGATATATTTCCTTATGAGTGATTCTAGATGCTTTGGGAGGAATTGCAAAAGTGCGAGTCATACACAATCCTATATTAAAATATGTTAACAGCTTCATTTATATGTTAGAATCACAATTATTGATGCAAGTGTACAAATCTATAAGTTCTATTCACTTGCAAAAATAGTGCCATGATAATTTTTAAACTAATACCTTTCTGTTCATTACATATCACAGCTATTGTTTTCTAGGGATATAATACCACTTTTATAATGAAAGTGACTGGTAAAACAATTAAACTATGAGAAAAAGAATTGATTTTTTTTGAAACAGTATAATCGCATAATTTTATAGAAATGAATAAATATATCATAAATATTATTATTACTTTATAAAAAATAAAAATATTCTATGTCGTTTTAATGAATAGTTTTATATTATAAACAATGCTATTGTGTCATGTTTGTAATATATATTGTTTTTTATTATTAAATTTAATAAATATAAATAATAAAAATAAATTTGAAATTTATTAAAAATAAACTTACTAAATTATAAGTATTCAAAACATAAAATAATAATTTATATATTATATTTTTATAATTAGTAATTTTATTTTTACGTTCTCAAAAAAATAAATAAATTTCATCCTATATCTTTTTATATTTGTGATGTATTATATATTATGTATGATATGTTATAGGCTAAAAATATATTTTAGCATGTAATAATTTCGTTTTTCTTATTGTATATTATGACAAAAAATGGGTATTTATTTGATTTTTTTGTGTTTTGGCAATTTTATAGAATAATTGAATTGACAAAAAAGATTTTTGTACAATATGAAACTCATGTGCATGAGATCTTTATATCATGAGTATATGCACTATATCTCGATTTTGAATTACTCAATTTTAAATTAAAGGAAACAAGAATGGAACATCGTGCAGTCTTAGAGACTGAAAGCAATTTAGTTATTACATTGGTTGCTGATATTGTTGCTGCCTACGTGAGTAATAATTCTATTCGACCGACTGAAGTGCCAAGTTTAATTGCTGATGTCCATGCTGCTTTTCGTAAAGCAGGGAATCTAGAGTTAACAGAAGTCGAAGTTGAAAAACAAAGGCCTGCCGTTAATCCAAAACGTTCAGTATTTCCTGATTATCTCATTTGCCTTGAAGATGGAAAGAAGTTTAAATCTCTAAAGCGTCATCTCATGACACATTATGGAATGTTACCAGAGGAATATCGTGAAAAATGGCAGTTAGATAGTTCTTATCCTATGGTGGCGCCTAATTATGCAAAAACACGATCGGCTTTGGCCAAAGAAATGGGTCTTGGACGCAAAAGCAAACGGAAAAAAACTAAATAATCTTATTTTGCGAAAAAATGGTTTCGTGTATAAAGTTGATTTTAGTATACATGTTTTGTGTGAAGCTTTTGTATATATAGCAATTTCTACCAAGGGGATTACGCATAGCTTTCGTTACGAATCCGTTTAATCATTGATTTCAAACCATTTGATCGTTGTGGTGTAAGATTTTCATTTAAACCAAGTTTTTCAAAGAGCTCTTGAGCATCAGAATTGCGAATTTCAGAAGCTTTTTTGCCTGAATAAAAAGCAAGAAGTATATAAATGAGTCCACGCACAATATGAGCATCGGAATCACCTTGAAACGTCAATATTGGATCTTCTGAGTTATTACGTGAAGATAAAAGCCACACTTGGCTAACACAACCAGGAACTTTGTGAGCATCATTTCGAGCGCTTTCCGGAAAAGGTGGCAATTCATAGCCAAGCTCGATGACATAACGATAACGATCTTCCCAATTATCCAAAAGCGAAAAGTTCTCTATAATAGTACCGATTTTTTCCGCCATTATTTTAGTCCTGTTTCGTTTGAATAATCATTCTTGAATACACTTATAAAAAATAAATATTTATTCTTCCTAACATAAATAACACGAAGAACGTTAAAAATCCTTATTTCAAGATAACATTTCATGGTTTTGTAAGAACTCTTGTATTTCTATTTTGTAAGAAACATTAGGGGAAGTCTCTGATATTATTTTTGTTCCCTAATATGTTCCCTAAATATTCATAAGCAGCTCTTGCACCGTAATATGCGCGTTCGCCAAGTGAACTTAAAAAAGATTTTCCTACTTTACAGGTTTTTATATTACGGTCACAAAATGCGCCTAAATCATTTAAGGCTTCCTTAAAAGCAATAATCACATCGCTCGTTGTTGTCTCATTATTTTTGGGGCTAGAAGAATGATTACTGCTTGGATCTGCTACAAAAAATGAAATAATGACAAAAATAAAAAATAATAATAATAATAATTTGATTAAAAAACGTATCATGGATAATCAATGTAGCGCAGTGGTAAATACAATAAAAGAAGCATTTTATATACTGTTGCTTTATAAACAATTTATAAAATGTGCTTTTTATAAAATTGAGTATTCATGTATTGGGTCTATATCATTGGCTTTTTTATAAATATGGCACAATTCCGCCGTATAAAATAGGATACATTGTCTATTCAGTAAAAAATTAACATAAAAATTATACACTTACAGGCTGATCATGTTAATGAACATACTATGGTAAAAAATGAGAGATATAATCATGTCGTGTACATACTTATTTTAGATAATAGTTCACCATCTTAGCTTAGTTGAAAAAGCTAAAAAGAGTAAAATTCTGTTATTCTGACTCTAGTGTCGATAAAATATTTATATTATCTATAAAATTTTTACTAGCACATCATAAACATGATCAACATGTCGATCAAAATATTAAACAATAGATGCATCTCTTACAACTCCATCTAAAGATCTCAAGACCAGTTTTTCTATAACATTGTAAATCAATTTAATTGATACGAAGTTATTTACACTAAAATATAATTATATTAAGAGATAATTATATTTTACCAAACCGTTTATGGATAAGTAACCATCTATATGTAAATTATAAAGAATAGATAATGATTGTCATCTGTTTAGTGTTATAGGCAAATATTTTCAATTTTATTTTAAATAATAGGCAAACATATGCCCCAAAATGAAGAATAACGTGGCATTATTGTTTAGATAATTATATGTGATAATGCAGTTTGCAAACACCAAAATGATCTTGAATGCTAATCATTTGGTGCTCTCTTTATACACATTAAAGACTTGTCAAAATGAAATGAATAAAAGTTGCCAAGAACTCTTGTTGATTTATCAACTTATAAATTGATATAATGAAGCTGCTCATTTTAGGAGTTTGAAAGGAAAAATCAATAATATCAATGCACTTCTCTCTGGCTGGAAGTAAGAACTGATTCATATTCGTTTCCTAATTTATATTTGTTTCTTTGTAAAAAATAAACGCAACTGAAAATAAAAGTAATGGCAACAAAACGAAAGACATACCGAAAAAAAAATGTAAAACACCGTAAATACTATAGTAGTATTGTTATAACACTTCTTCTTATAATTTTTCATTTTATTTTTTGGAGTGCAAAAACTCTTTATTTCTATACGCGAAAAAATACTTTATTTTTTGTTGGATCTCTTCTTTTTAGCATTAGTTTTTTATTTATTTCATTTAATGCTTTATTTTCGCAAATGACAACGCATCAAAATATTTTAACTCAAATGAAATTTTCCTCTGTTCAAAGTATAGGTAAGAGCTCTACTTTATCGGAAAAAGAAGAAAAATCACAAGAACTCTCCCGTGTAACTTCTGTACATTCTCAAAATCATAACCACACAAATTCATCTTTATCCTCTCAATCAGCAAGCATGCTGGAAAAGCAAAAAGAACTAGCAAAATTAGGCCTTTATGATGGACCCTTAGATGGATTGGAAGGACCTAAAACACGCCGAGCCATCACTTTATGGAAACAGCAAACTGCTCAGAGAATGCAAAAGAATGTTCTATCTAATCCCGCAACAGATGAAATCGCGATATTAATTAAGCAAAGCGAAATAGAAACAAACAATACAAAAAATATGACACACTTAAAAGAAGCTATTTTAGAACCTTCTGTTGAAGATATTATACAAGTGCAAAAAGCTTTACATATTTTTGGGAATGAAGAGGTTATTGTCACAGGAATAGAAGATCAAAAGACGATAGAAGCTTTAAAACAGTTTCAAAAAATATTCGATCTTCCTGTAACAGGTAAAATTAATCACACAATTTTAATGAAAATGCGTGAAATTGGTTTATTTAATTGAAGCTAATCATCTACATTATAAAAATAATCTCTTAATTTATAATGATAATTCATCTTTCGTTTGTTTAATGCTCCCCTCAAACATTCCTTCATCTCAAGCCCTCTTATATTCAATCAATCAGAATGGTTTTCTTACACATTACATATTGAGCCGTATAATTTGCTGCAAGAAAACCACAACCGATTGCAGAAAAAAGAAATATTGCAAAATAGAAAACGCGCTTGTTCTAGCATTTTTATTGCTTCTGATGATAAAAGGACACAAAATTTTTGTAGTATCACGTAAACCTTTCATATTATCGAACCACGAATTGTCCATATATTATCGTCAATTTGATCTTTATAAATATGATGCAAAGAATTTATGCAAACACCTGTAAGGATAAGTAGACGTAAAGCTAGTTGTGTTATGGTTGTTGTTTTGCAAAGTATCTGAAAAAAACAGCACTTCTCTCCAATCTATTGCTGGAAAATTATGTGTTTTATGACATTGTTTTCCTAAAATAGCGTGTGTATTTAATATTGCCTATAAATCAACATCTAAATTTAACGCAGCAGTATATTTGAAACAAATGTTAAGACAGTTTAGTACTTTTCTCAGCTGTTATAGCTTTTGTATGCCAAATGGAGGCAAGAATATTGCGCATCTCTGTTTGTATAATCTCTTAAAACAGGGAGACAGCCTAATTTGGGAAGAATATGAAATTTTAAGGTAAAAACCAGTTTTCATCTTTGCCATTTCCTTTTAATTCAGCTTTACGCCTTTCAAAGACATCTAAAGCAATATCTTTAAAATAATGGAGATTACCTATTGCCTCATGCTTTTATTTATCACATGTCTTTTTGAACTCACCCCCCCCCCCTCACGCAAAACAAAATGTCCCAAACGAAATACACTTGGATTGCCATTCACGGGCTTTCTTAAAAAAACATCTCTTAAAGCACCCAAGACCATTTCACAACAACGCCCGTGAATAATAGCAGCCCCTACTGCGCGCGCGCTATCATTTTTACACTTGTGAAAAAGCAAGCCAGCACCATTACACACTGTACCTACCTTCAATTTGTGACAGCTCTTGACACTTGAGACGATTCATAAGAGGCATATCCTTGCTTTATTTTTTATCCACAGACGCTCATCCCGCCTATAACATGCAAAAAACATGGTTTTGATTGATTCATTATAAAAGAGGTTGAAATGAGAAGATCTTATGATATTTACAGCTTTTGTTCAATATAAGAAATAAAAAAATATCATTATAAATCAACATATTGTATAACTTTGATATTCCTTCATAAAGGTAAAGATGGTAGCGTATAGTGGAGTTTATAAACTTACGGGGAGTTTACATAATCCCCATTCCACGAATGTCAATGTGAAATGGACATCCACTGAGAGATGTCTATCTCAAACAGCATGATGTGCAAAAAAAATACATTTGTTTGGAGCATTCTATTTTGCGTGAGGAGCTCATTCCCCCATAAAAAAGCAAACGCGTAAATTGACTGCACAATAACACGTTTCTCTCTATCAAGAGGTTCTTCAATAGAAAGTGTATTAATAATACATCTTTGTCTATCCTGCTTTATATTTTTTCTTATAAACTTCTAAAAAAAGCACTTTCTCGCGTAACATAACTTATCGTGCATTTTAGAAGCATTTTTATTCCCTTTATTAAAGAAAATAAAAGAATATATAAAAATTTATTTCAGTAATAACGATACAACAAAAAATATTAACCCATTACATCCTTTTTGCTATTGCGGCCTGAGCTGCTGCTAAACGAGCAATTGGTACTCGAAAAGGAGAACACGAAACATAATCTAAGTTATTTTCTTCGCATAAAGTAATAGAAGCAGGATCGCCTCCATGTTCACCGCAAATTCCCAATTTTATTTTTGCACGCTTTGAACGTCCACGCTGTGCAGCAATGGTAATAAGTTCCCCTACTCCATCACGGTCAATAGACACGAAAGGATCTTGCTCTAAAAGAC
Organism: Bartonella sp. CL434QHHD; assembly: GCF_042195145.1. NCBI lineage: Bacteria > Pseudomonadati > Pseudomonadota > Alphaproteobacteria > Hyphomicrobiales > Bartonellaceae > Bartonella > Bartonella sp. CL434QHHD. The sequence continues at coordinate 9,941 of NZ_JBHINT010000004.1, forward strand.
CTTTTTGAAAATAGGTTGCTAAAAAAGGAGCAGCATCATCACGGGAAATCCCAAAAGTAGTTTGTGTCAAATCGTTTGTTCCAAATGAAAAAAATTCAGCAGTTTCAGCAATTTCATCTGCTCGAAGCGCCGCCCTTGGAAGTTCAATCATCGTTCCAACCATATATTGAATAGTGCTTCCCTTTTCTTTCATCACTTCTTCAGCAACCCGATCAATACGCGCTTTTACAAAATCGAGTTCAGATTTAAGCGCAACCAGTGGCACCATAATTTCAAGCATAACAGGAGATCCAGATTTTTGGGCAGCTTCTGCTGCTGCTTCAAAAATCGCCCGCGCTTGCATTTCTGCAATTTCAGGATAAGTAATAGCTAAACGGCATCCTCGTAATCCAAGCATAGGATTAAATTCGTGCAACTGCTGAGCGCGTTCAGCAAGAACTTCAGCAGAAACCCCCATAGCTGTTGCAACATCAAGAATTTCTGCTTTCGTTTTAGGCAAAAATTCATGTAATGGTGGATCTAGCAAGCGGATAGTAACAGGTAAACCACACATAATTTCAAATAATTCACTAAAATCTGAACGCTGCATTGGCAAAAGCTTATCTAGTGCTTTACGACGACCACTTTCATCATGACTTAAAATCATTTCACGCATAGCAACGATACGTTCATCAGAAAAAAACATGTGCTCCGTACGGCAAAGACCTATACCTTCAGCCCCAAAAGATCGCCCCATACGGGCATCAGATGGTGTATCAGCATTAGCGCGAACTCTTATACGTCGCATCCCATCAGCCCATTCCATTAATTTTGCAAAGTCTCCGCAAAGCTGAGGCTGCAACATTGCAACTTTCCCTTTGAAAATTTCTCCACTTCCACCATCAATTGTGATAACATCACCTTTTTTTAAGCTTTCTCCTGAGGCAAACAACGTATTTGTGTTATAATCAATCCGCACACTGCCAGCACCAGAAATACATGGTTTTCCCATCCCCCGCGCAACAACAGCAGCGTGACTTGTCATACCGCCACGCGTTGTTAAAATTCCTTCTGCAGCATGCATACCATGAATATCTTCTGGGCTTGTTTCTACACGGACCAAAATAACTTTGCGACCTTCCGCCGACACAGTTTCTGCCTCTTCTGAAGTAAAAACAATTTCACCAGTTGCGGCTCCAGGAGAAGCAGGTAAACCACGTCCTATAACAAAACGTTCTGCTTTAGGATCAAGTGTTGGATGCAAAAGTTGGTCCAGCGACTTTGCATCAATACGCATCACAGCCTCTTCACGGTTTATTAACCCCTCCTCAACCATTTCAATTGCCATCTTGAGAGCCGCACGAGCCGTGCGTTTTCCTGAACGAGTCTGAAGCATCCATAATTTACCTTTTTCAATGGTAAATTCGAGATCTTGCATATCCCGATAATGCTGCTCAAGCTTCTGCGCAATCTGACATAATTTCAAAAAAGCCTCAGGCATAATTTTTTCTAACGACGGTCTATTTGAACCAGCAACAATACGCGCACTTTCTGTAATATTTTGAGGCGTTCGAATGCCCGCCACAACATCTTCCCCTTGCGCATTAACTAAAAATTCACCATAAAGTTCTTTTTTCCCTGTCGATGGATTGCGTGTAAAAGCAACACCTGTTGCCGAATCTTCTCCCATGTTACCAAAAACCATAGCTTGCACATTAACTGCCGTTCCCCAACTTTCAGGAATGCTATGTAAACGGCGATAAGTAACTGCGCGTGCCGTCATCCAACTTGAAAAAACGGCTCCAATTGCCCCCCATAACTGTTGTTCAGGATCTTGTGGAAAAGGGGTTCCTAATTTTTCTTCAACATAGGCTTTATAAGAAATAATAACATTCTTCCAATCATCTGCTGTCATTTCTGTATCAATAGTGTAACCATTGCATGCCTTTGCTTCATCAAGAATCTCTTCAAAATACGAATGGTCTAGCCCCAAAACAACGTTAGAATACATTTGGATAAAACGCCGATAACTATCATAAGCAAAACGTTCATTATTGGCTTGTAAAGCAATGGCTTTTACAGTCTCATCATTCATGCCAAGGTTAAGCACTGTATCCATCATCCCTGGCATAGAAGCCCTAGCCCCTGAACGAACAGACAGCAAAAGTGGCTTTTGCTCACTCCCAAATTCACGTCCTGTTTGTTCACCAACACGTCTTAGTGCTTGCTTAACAGATTCCTGTAGCTCTTCTGGATATGATTTGTCATGGGCGTAATAAAAATTACAAACTTCTGTTGTCAGCGTAAATCCTGGCGGTACGGGCAAACCAAGATTACTCATTTCTGCCAAATTAGCCCCTTTACCTCCGAGAAGGTTACGCTCACTTGCACTTCCTTCTGCCTTTCCATCTCCAAAACTATAAACCCATTTTTTCACTGTACAAATCCTCCCATATCAGCATCAAAACATCATTCAACCGAGGCTCATTTAAAAGCAATGATTTGATTCAAAATTGGCTCAAAAACAATATCGCTTCATAAATGCATAATATTAATCCTTCCAAAGGAGATAATGGCCAAAAGTATCACTATCCATCTTCTGGAAGATTAAGATTCAGTTTTTAAGAAAACTATCAATCACCGAAAAAAATTCTTCTACTTTCATGGCACCTTCATATTTACTACCATTAATAAAGAAAGTAGGTGTTGCTGTGACACCAAGCTCTTTACCGCGTTCAAAAGATGCATTTACTTCATCTAAAATGGACTGATTTTTCAAACAAGCAGTAAAACTTTCATCTGTAAAACCAGCCATTAAGCCAATTTTTTTCAATGGTGTTAGAGCATTTTTTCCGAAAGCCCATTCATTTTGTTTTTGAAATAAAACTTCTATCAAAGGAAAATAGCGATCTTCTGGTGCACACCGTGCCAACATAAAACCTGCTGTTGCCCGAGGATCAAAAGCATATTCTCGGAAAATAAGTTTTACTTTTCCTGTTTTGATATATTTTTTACGAATTTGGGGAAGTATATCATTATAAAAATGCGCACAATGGGTACATGTCAACGAAGCATACTCAACAATGACGACTGGTGCATCCGCCTCTCCCTCAAAGCGATCCTTTACTTTACCCGATTGGAGAAGCTCTGCCATATCAACAGTTGTTGCCACTGGTTTGGGATCACGCGCTAAAGCAACTGTTACACTGTTTTGTACAATCGTTATGAAGAGAAAAATTATCCCGAAAGATAAAAAAGAACGATATTTTACCATAAATAATACTTTTCTGTTGTTATTAACAAATAGGAATCCAATGCTTTCTCATATATTAAAGAAAAATATATAAAATATCTTCCTATTTATTATTTTTTTCCAAGAAAATGCAACAGCCAAGTTTATAAAGTGCTTGGTGCAAGCTTTTATCTTCAATTCCTTCAAGCATTTTTTCCACGCATTTTTTGTCTTGTTCACTCAAAGGCGGTTTTAGAGGCAAGTGATTCATAAAAACCGACATACTCCTTTGCTCAATCTTGATGCGATCAATAGCAATGTAGCCAAAAAATCCGTTAATTCTATGAAGTAATTCCTCTGTTTCATGCATCAATTTTAACGCAGCAAATCCTTCACATGCGACAACAAGTGTTGCTGGCTGAAAAACTTCATCTTGATCTGCACGACGTTTCCAAATAATTTTAAGCGGCATTGTATGTTCACTGATATCATAGCCCGCAATCTGTGGCCAATGTTCTATAAGCGCTACATTAAGCCCTGTCCGTTTGCGTAAAACTGGATCAAGTATTTTGTATACCGTCTCAGAAAGAGAATAAAAGATACGTTTTTTAAGCTGTTTTCTCATTTTTAGATCATTGTTCAACCGCTTACTAAATTAAAATCATTTGTTTCATCTAGAAATTGTTGCCTCCTCAATTTATGAAATATCAACAAAATAAAAAGCCTTTTCTCACCAGAGCCTTGATAATAAAAGAGCAAAAAACATGAATTACAAAATAAATAATTTTTTCTTTTGCATTTTATATCTCCCTATGCTTGAAAGCAATCATGTATGAAATTTCTTCGCACCTCCTTGCTTGGTACGATCAAAATCACAGACATCTTCCATGGCGGATTACCCCTGAAAAGCAAAAACAAGGTATCCGTCCTGATCCTTATCAAGTTTGGCTTTCTGAAATCATGCTTCAACAAACAACCGTTGAAACAGTTAAGCCTTATTTTAAAAAATTTCTAAAACTATGGCCTGATCTTTTCTCTTTAGCAAAAGCCTCACAAGATGATATCATGAAAGCATGGGCTGGACTTGGTTATTATTCACGCGCACGTAATCTTAAAAAATGTGCGCGACAGCTTGTTGAAAACTACGCGGGACAATTTCCACAATCTGTAAAAGAATTGCGAACTCTAGCCGGTATTGGAGATTATACTGCCGCAGCCATTGCTGCGATTGCTTTTAACCACCCTGTAGCAGTGGTTGATGGTAATGTCGAACGTGTGGTAGCGCGACTTTTTGCTATCACTTCAATATTGCAAAAAGCAAAAGTTGAAATTAAAGAAAAAACACAAAAAATTACTGCTTTAAATCGTCCTGGTGACTTTGCTCAAGCAATGATGGATTTGGGAGCAACAATTTGTACTCCACGCAAACCATCTTGTTATACCTGCCCTCTTCAATGTTTATGCAAAGCAGAAAAGATGCAACAACCGGAGTCTTTTCCAGTTAAAGCCCCTAAAAAAGAACGCCCTTCAAAAACAGGTATTGCTTTTGTGGTCCTTAATAAAAAGAGACAAATTTATTTGGAAAAACGACAGACGCAAAAGCTCCTTGGTGGAATGACCCAAATTCCTAACAATATTGGCATAAACAACGAAAATGGGCTCCAAAACGCACCCTTTACTGCCAATTGGCAATTCAAGGGACAAATTACACATGTTTTTACTCACTTTTCTCTAAAACTCGATGTTTACTATACCGAAGATGTTCATGAAATGAATTGTGAAAATGGTTGGTGGTGTAACATTCAACATCTTACCGAAGAAGCATTACCTACTGTTATGAAAAAAGCCATTTCCGTAGCACTTCCCAATTCTTTCAGATTTAAATAACCTTCCCTATTCATAAAAATGTTTTCTAACAGAGACTTTTGTATCTCTAGCGATTATTTATTAATCTGCAAAAGAAAAATTAAAAAAATGAAATAACCAATTTTTCTACAGATAAGAATTAAGGAGGGGTAGAAAAGCTTAAAAATCTTAAATTTAAATTTCAGGTTCTATCCTTTTTTCGCTTATGAAGGAGTAAGTCGGCTCCATCGTTATATTTACCAGCCCCCTCAACATCCCTTGGTACGTGAAACGGTTCATAAGAGGTACTTTTAGTTCTTTCGTTAACAATTTTTATTCACACGCCAACCCCGTTTATGACATGCAAGCAAGTAATTTTCATCGATTCAATATGGAACAAGTTTGAAATGAAAAAACTTGACGATATTCCGAGGGCAATTCAATATGAGTTGCGTTAAATTATCTTTATAAATAAATACATTTTACGCACTTTACAGATGTACGTATTCAAAAAAGCACTTAATTTGGAACTTCTGAATGAACCTTTTAATTCTGATATTTCATTTTTATAAGCTTATATTGAAATTTTACTGTCTTGGAACTAAAACTAGAACATAGAGTGAAAATTTCTCATTTTAATTTCTTCTACAAGAAGCATAAAAATACTCGCTTGCCGCTTACAAGCGAGATTAGTGTGTCAATAAAAAACATCTAAGAAAGGCATAAAACGCCCTCACGTCCATCTTAATCAAGATCAGGTACATTGGTGGTCAATAGAATGAAGCGATCAGCTTAGTTCATAAAACACCCGTTTTTAACATTTGTGAACGTATGATCATTCTTAAATGATCTATGGACTTCAACCGTCCATTTTCCTCATAATACCAAAAGGTCCAACCATTACAACTCTGCGAATCTTGAGCCTTTCTTCCCATTGCGTGAATTGAACCCGCTTCACCACCATGCATAATCGTACCATCAGCTCTTACAATAGCAGATACTTGCTTCTTACGATCATAAAGAACTTCTCCAGGATAGAGTAAACCTGCTTCAAGCAAACTGTTGAATGCTACGCGCGGTTCTGCTTTTTTTCTATCCAAAATCGCTAGTTCTGGTTGCGCTAAAGGTTGAACCGCCGCAATTCTCTCACATGCTGCATCGATGTAATCTTGCTCGCGTTCAATCCCAACAAAATCACGCCCTAAAAGCTTGGCAACAGCACCTGTTGTTCCCGAACCAAAAAACGGATCGAGAATAACATCACCAGGTTTACTAGAAGCCATAATAATACGCGCTAATAACGCTTGCGGTTTTTGTGTTGGATGCAATTTACGCCCTGAATCATCCTTTAAACGTTCAGCTCCAGTGCAGAGAGGGAAAAGCCAATCTGAACGCATTTGTAGATCTTCATTTGCCGCTTTTAAGGCATCATAATTAAATGTGTACTTTTTATCTTTTTGATCTCGCACGGCCCAAATAAGCGTCTCATGAGCATTTTGAAAACGGCGCCCTCGAAAATTAGGCATCGGATTATTCTTGCGCCAAATAATATCATTAAGCATCCAAAAACCTAAATCTTGTAATGCCGTTCCAACCCGAAAAATATTATGGTAAGATCCGATAACCCAAAGTGTTCCGTTGGGTTTTAATACACGACGACAAGCAAGCAACCATGCACGGGTAAAAGCATCATAAGCAGCAAAACTCTCAAACTGATCCCATGCATCATCAACCGCATCAACAAGCGAATGATCTGGACGGTATAAAGCTCCATCCAATTGCAAATTATAGGGTGGATCTGCAAAAATCATATCAACAGAATGTTTTGGAAGTTTTTCTAGAACGGAAACACAATCTCCTTTAAAAATTTTATTGCGCCATGGCATTTGTGAGGGGATACGAAGGAAATCTTTTTGAAGCTGAATAACTGTCATGAAAAACCCAACAAAATTAACTAAATTTGCCCTATAATCAACTAAAATAGTTTATAGGCCCGCATTACCAATCCATATTTACAAAATAGCGTAAACGTATCGTTAAAATTCTACAAAATTGATAATTGTTTTTGTTTTTTTAGTAAAAAAAACTTTCACATGAATGAAACCTTAATTTTCTTTTTTTCAATGTACTGTTCCCATATCTTTTATTTCGTAAAAGAATTAAGAATCATTTTCAAAACTTATTTTTATGAAATAAGATCCTCTCAATATCGTTTTCATGAAAGTTGTCCATCTCGTAACATGTAAAGGAATATCTTATGCCTCAGATAGATCTTATTATTTTTGATTGTGACGGAGTTCTCGTTGACTCTGAATATCTTGCAGCAAAAATTGGATCACAATTGCTCAAACAAACAGGATATGAAATATCACCCGAAGAATTGAGTGAGCGTTTTGCAGGGCTTATCTTTCGCGATATTCTTAAACACGTTGAACAGGAAACAGAAAAACCAATTTCTGCTCATCTCATAGACCAAATGACTAATATTTTTCGTACACAAATAAAAACTAAATTACGGGCTATTGATGATGTAAGAGAAGCTGTAGAAATTATTCAAACACGCTATCCCTACTGTATCTGCTCTAATGCAAAAAGCGTAGATATAAAAGAGATGCTCACCACGGTTGATCTCTATGACCTTTTTGAAGGTAAAATATTTTCAGCACCTGAAGTTGGAACAAAAAGAACGAAACCGGCCCCTGATGTTTTCCTTTTTGCCGCACAACAATTACAGGCAGAGCCCCAAAACACTATCGTTATAGAAGATTCACTTCATGGTGTACACGCAGCCATAGCAGCAGGCATGCGTGTCATCGGCTTTACGGGAGGATCACATAGCTATTTTGGCCATTCTAATGCACTTGCAGAAGCTGGTGCAGAAACAGTTATTGCAAAACATGCTCATTTAGGAGAAGTCTTAGAAGCAATGGCAGTATGGCGAGATCTATTATAAAAAATCTCTTGAATATATCAATTTGTAAACTCTTGTAAGAAGCATTTTTATTCAAATGTCCTTCTCTTCTCGCTGCTCCTTTTATAATAACTTCAATAAATGCGTAATTCACGACACGGGTGAATTGCATCTCAATGTGAAGGAAAAATATAGCGCCTCATTGAAATCATAAGTCTGTTAACCATTGCACGTGCTTTAAAAAAAGCCAAAAACAGGGGTGCCAACTCATAAAAATTAAACCCTGCTTATCTATCTCAACTCCGATATCCCACTCCCAACCTCAGCAGCTCATCCTGATAAATTATTATATTTGTCAAAAAGGAATATTACGATGCCTTGCTCGATAAGATGTGAGAATTGCTAGCCTCTTTCATCTGATCAAAAAAATCACATACTATGGTAAAATTGTAAGGGATGTGCCTATTGATTATGGAAAAAAATATTAAAATTCGCGGAATCTATGGAACACAAAAGTTTATTGAAAATGACAAAAGCGTCCTTGTTGAGTTACACGGGCTTATATTTATTCAATCCAAATCTCGTAAACTTGTTGAAGGCTTATTTACTTTGCTGCTCAAACAGTATTTTAACAGCATCAATTAGTACAACCTCCCTAAGATTACAAAAAACAAAAAGAATACATTTTTATGAAAAATGTGCCTTTTATAAAAAACATTTCATACCAAGTAATTTACAGACAACATGTTGATTTATAATCAATAATTAATCATTATTCAAATTAAGCAAAAAAACCGAATATTGTAAGATTCTCTCATTTAAAATCTGGATATGCTGAATTAAAGAAATAAAAATGCCTTTTAATGAATTATCTCAAAAGGCAAAAATTAGTAGCAACATTAGGAGCGAGCAAAGTGTATGGCACTGCCATCTTTCTTCTTTATAAACGTCAAAAATTCTGATGTCCTAAGAATTTTATATTATGGGACTTTATCATCATATATAGCGTTGCAAAATAGGCTTGAGTACCTTGAGAACGGTTTCTTTAAAAAAGCACTTAAATATGAAACATACAATCATGTTAAACAACGTACAGAGATACCAGTAGTTGCTCAAAATTTTCCAAAAGCACTTAATAGACTTTTTAAATAAGCAATGAAATCAGATCTTTTCAAAAGTAATCCAACTTTAGGAAAAACACCCTTTCTAAAAATAAAAGCGGCTTTTCAGTTTGGAAAGAAGAAAATGTCGAAAAATATTATCCAATGCTGATCTTTCGGCACTCATAAATATGTCTGAATTGACATTCTTCTATACACTTTGCATCATAGTAATACGCCGCTCACATTGGCGAGAAAAAGATAATATCATTTATCTCTATCCAATTCGAGCTCTACTTTCCACTATGAGAGAGCTGTATATTTTTTAGTATCTATAACATATTATTATCTATAAGATAAATGTATATAATTAATAGTTAAGTAAGCAGTAGTATTATGCTATCATGATGCAATTAATAATCATTGAATAATAACTTAATAATATCTATAGAACACATATTATTATAATAATGACTACCTATAATAACTCATATAAATAATAATATTTTAGCATGTCCATTAATATTTTAATTTTTAAGAATATTTTTATAAATATATCATAATTTTTATGTTTTTTATTATAATATCTATAATAAATAAATTTATATATATTTATTATGTAAAAAGTTTGATCAACTTTATTATTTATAATTGTATTAAAAAAATAATATTAATATCATTTTATAAAAATCATACGATAACCACGTGTTGTTTTATATATAACACATAATAAGATATTGCATAAATTTTTTTAAAAAATATTTTTGTAATTATTACTGTTACTTTTTTACAATAATGTTTATAAAAAAATACAGTTATATTTTTATATGTATTTTTATTATTGACTAAAAATACATATTGAAATATATAAATTATATATAGTGTGAGATACATAAACATTATGTATATTTCTTACATATATAACTTAAAAATATTTGAGGTAAAGTTATGATAAAAATATTTAAAAATTATATCTTAAGCATTTTTATAGCGAGCACTTTTTTTATTTCACAAACTGTAAATGTTAATGCAAACTATTTGAAAAATGATACTCCAAAAGAGGAACTTTCTGTTTTCCCAATGGAACAAGTAAAATATGCGACATCCGATGTAGTTTCTACGACTGCTTTCTATGTTCCATCTGTAAATTATCAAACAGAAAATGGAACAACTGGTGAAGGAAAATTAGAAAAGGTCGTTGAGCCTATAACTATAGGAATGGGACTATTGTTTACTGGATATGCAATGAGCTTTATAGGATCGATAATAAGTTGGATAAAGGACATAGTATTGATGTTCAAATAATTCAACCTCATCTAGAACTCTAGAATATTAGCTTCATTATGTGTCTATAATTTATTGTAAATAATTACATAATGAAGCTCATCTTTCTACAAAATATAAATGTTGTAGATTATATCCAAATATCCAAAGTATAAATTTACGCATATATATAGTATAAAATATTTGAGGTAAATTATGATTAAATTATTTAAAAATCATATATTAAGTATTTTCATTATGTCTGCCTTTTCTCTTTCTCAGGTTGTAAATGTACATGCAAACTCTTTGCAAAATAGTACTCATCGTGAGAATACTTTTGTTTCTGCAATAAAGCAGAAAAGAAAGGATGCAGTCCATACCGTTTCTCTCTATAGACCCAGTCTAAATCGTGGAGTGAGTAATGAAACTACTATTGAAGGAAAATTTGAAAAGGTCGTTGAACCTCTTACAATCGGGGCTTTTGGTATGGGGATGGCACTTGGATATGCATCAAGTACGATAGGCATGTTTTTAGGATGGATAATAAGTAAAATAATATCGTGTTTTAAATCTCGTTAGAATTGAAATTTCATCAGAATAAAACCTTCTCATATGAAATATAAACTATGGATATATTCTGTGTTGATCGATTGTTGATGACAAAAAACTAATGAATTATCACACTAAGAATGAAAAAAGCTTTAAATGCTTCTGTTTCTCTCAATGTGCACTAATTCTGCCGACGAATCTATTCAATTCAGATTAAAATAAAAGTAAAAGTAGTGGTGAAAAATTATGATTAAAGTATTGAAAACTTACGTATTAAATATTTTAATAGCAGTTTCTTTTTTGCTTTCACAAGTTATAAATGTTCATGCCAATCATTTGAACAATGATACTCAATGGGAAACTGTCTCTTTAATAGAACAAGGAAAGAAAAAAGCTATCGATATAGCGGCTCTTTATGTCCCAAGTTTCACTCATAAAGCAAAAAGTGAATCTGCCTTTGAAGGAAAATTTGAGAAAGTGTTTGAACCAATTACGCTAGGAATTTTTTCTACAGTAGGAGCTTTAGGTTTTGGATTCTTGACTGGATTTGTTATGTCCATATTTAGCGGGATAATCGGATGTGCAATAGGAAAAATTAAAGGAAAATAATTCAAAGATACTCAGTATTTTTTCTATTAAAAATGAGAATACTTTACAGCCTGCTTCACATCATTTAGCAGGCTGTTGTATGTTTTCTATGGATAAACTTTAAGTTACCATACTGTATAGCATAAATATAATATCTATTATTATACAAAATGATAAATTATGCTAAAAAAAGATTATGCAAAGTATAGATTTGCGCACGAAATGCCATAAAATTACCTTATAAATCTTCCAGTGTGAATTCTGAGATGTATCATTTTAACATTCGGTTTAGCAGATGTAATTGTTACAAAGTATTAAGAGCATAAAATAACTATGAATGATTGAGTTTTATACAAAAGTTCTTCAGTAACTACCATTCTATCTATTTAATTTTATTATTTTAGAAGGTGCACAAGTGAAGATACGTTGTAAAATTTAAGTGAGTGAATAATAGAGAGGAAATTTTCGTCTGCAACAGATTTTCTGTGAACATTTGACGTTTATATCTTAAAAATAAAAATGCTTAAGACTATTTCCTTTCATTATTGAGTTAAAAAGAAGAAAAGAAGCTCTATCCATTTAATAATTTAAATATTATGAAAAACGTGAAATAAATAACTTCACCAATTTGCCAGAAATAAAAAAAAGGATAAGACTTATGGAATATATCAGCACGAGAGGTGAAGCTCCTGCTTTAAGCTTTACGGAAACAATCATGACAGGGTTGGCAAGTGATGGGGGACTTTATTTGCCAGATAAATTTCCTCAGCTATCATTTGATGCGTTACGAGCACTTCGTGGTCAGTCCTATACAACAATTGCTAAAACTATTCTGTGGCCCTTTGTGAATAACGAAATCGAATATACAGCTTTTGAAAATATGATCGCTGAATCTTATGCAACCTTTCACCATCCAGCAATCTGTCCGTTACGACAAACTGGAGCAGATGAATTTATCCTTGAACTCTTTCATGGTCCTACTTTAGCTTTTAAAGATGTAGCAATGCAGTTTCTTTCTCGACTGATGGATTATGTTTTGACTGAAAAAAATAGATGTGCAACGATTATTGCTGCAACATCAGGTGATACAGGTGGAGCTGCGATACAAGCTTTTGCTGGAAAAGAACACTCAGATATTTTTATTTTATTTCCTAAAGGACGTGTATCACCTGTTCAACAACGGCAAATGACAACCAATCAATGTTCAAATGTTCATGCCATTGCCATTGAAGGAAATTTTGATGATTGCCAAGCCCTTGTCAAAGCAATGTTTAATGACCACAATTTTCGTACAAAAAGAGCACTTTCAGGTGTGAATTCTATAAATTGGGCGCGTATCATGGCGCAAATTGTTTACTATTTTTCATCTGCACTTTCTTTAGGAGCTCCTGATAGAGCTGTTTCATTTACTGTTCCTACTGGAAATTTTGGTGATATTTTTGCAGGTTATGTCGCAGCCCGTATGGGATTACCCATTGCTCAACTGGTCATCGCAACGAATGATAACGACATCCTTGTACGTACATTGACCAGTGGTACTTATGAAACACAACCAATAGTCCATACAACATCACCTTCTATGGATATTCAGGTCTCTTCTAATTTTGAACGTTTGCTCTTTGAAAGTGGCAATCGTGATCCAATCTGGATTCGCAATGCAATGGAAAACTTGAAAAAAACGGGGCTCTTTACTCTTGATGAAAAGCAACTCAAAAATATTCGTTCCCTATTTTCCGCCGGGAAAAGCAACATGGCTACAACAGCTCAAACAATTGATAGTGTCTATAAGGAAAGTGGCTATCTTGTTGATCCACATACAGCGGTTGCTCTTCAAGTAGCGCGTGAAAACAAAAAACCGCATATTCCAATGATCGTTCTTGCCACGGCTCATCCAGCTAAATTTCCTGATACGATTAAAAGCGCTTGTGGCCTTCATGCTCCATGGCCATCTCATCTCAATGATGTAATGAAACACGAAGAACATTTTATAAGTCTTGCTAATGATGAAAAAATAGTAAAAGATTATATTTCTTTAAAATCGCGTGCATCTTATTAAAGTTAGCTGCATTAATTTAAATCAAGAATATTCTAATACCTTTACAATGAGGTATTTAGCTTATTAATGGAGTTGTAAATACATGGATGTAGATATATGTCGCCTTAGTAATGGTTTGACTATCGCCACACATACAATGCAACAAATTGATAGTGTTGCCCTCGGGATATGGGTTAAAGTGGGCTCACGCAATGAAACCTCCACACAGCATGGTATTGCTCATCTTCTTGAGCATATGGCTTTTAAAGGAACCGAAAACCGCACTGCTTTTCAAATTGCAACCGATATTGAAGATGTTGGCGGTGAAATAAATGCTACAACCAGTATTGAAACAACAGCTTACTTTGCACGTGTACTTAAAAGCGATATCCCTCTTGCTATAGATATTTTAGCCGATATTTTAATGCATTCAAAATTTGACGACAATGAACTAGAACGAGAAAAACAAGTAATCTTTCAGGAAATTGGTGCTGCCCATGACACTCCTGATGATATTGTTTTTGATCATTTTACAGAAACAGCCTTTCGTCATCAATCCCTTGGGCGCTCTATTTTAGGAACAGCTAAAACTATTCAATCATTTACATCTACTGATCTCCATGATTTCATCAATAAACAATATAGTGCAGATCGTATGATTGTCGTTGCAGCAGGAGCTGTAAAGCACGAAAGTTTCGTGCGAGAAGTTGAAAGTCGTCTTGGTACTTTTCGCTCCCATTCAACCGCACCTCTTACTAATCTTGCAAATTATGTCGGTGGCGACTTTCGTGAATATCGCGATTTAATGGATACACAAGTTGTTCTAGGGTTTGAAGGACGCGCTTATCACGCGCGTGATTTTTATGCGGCCCAAATTCTTTCAATCATTCTTGGTGGTGGTATGTCTTCACGTCTTTTTCAAGAGGTAAGAGAGAAACGTGGATTATGCTATTCTATTTATGCTTTTCATTGGGGATTTTCAGATACTGGACTTTTTGGTGTTCACGCAGCTACCGGACAAGAAGGGCTCAAAGAACTTATTCCTGTGATTCTTGATGAACTTTCCAAGGTCAGCAAAAATATTCACGCCAATGAACTACAACGAGCACAAACGCAATATCGTGCGAACCTGACAATGTCACAGGAAAATCCTTCTAGTCAAGCACATCTCATTGCTCGCCAAATACTCCTTTATGGTCGACCAATTCCAATATCGGAAACAATTGAACGCCTCAATCTCATTACTCCTAAAAGATTAACTGATTTAGCACATCGTCTTTTTACAAACTCCACACCAACACTAACTGCTGTCGGACCTGTAGGACCCCTCATAAATTTTGATGATTTAACGTCAACTCTTTCATACAAGCTAAAGTAAAAACTTCTTTTCAAAGCAGCATCACAATAACATCACATATTTTATCATAAAATTTACCACAAAAGCTCTTCTCATTAAATAAGTTTTGGAAATATTGGGCAAAGAGGCGTACAAAACTACCCAATTCATACTTCATGTGATAAAGATTCTAATGAGTGAAGGTATATCCGTGAAATCTGGAAATTTATGGTTTAACTTTGCCCTTTTAAAATATAAAACTTCATTCGCTTCAAGTTCTATTGGAGCAAATGGGTATGTGGTTTATTTGTATATAAAATCACACAACTTAAGAAAAAGTGATAACAATTTATTATGTAAATAAATTATAAAAGGTGGACGTTTTTTCTCAAAAATCGAAATGAAAATTAAACATCCTAAAATATTGAGAGTGGGACATTGTGAAGAGTTTGCGTAAAATAATTGACATCATTTTCATTGTAGTCGTTAGTTCTTTTGTCCATCTTACATCAGCACAAGCAATTGAGCCAGTTAAAATTTCTTCTCAAGATGCTGCTCTTGATCTCTCAAAAGCAATTGAAATTCACCATACAAACAACTCTATTTTTCAAACAAGTACAGCGCCAGGACCAGATGGTATTGTATGGCGTATTGAAGTGCAGGCAAAAAATGAAAAATTTTCCGGAAATTGGGCAGTTTTTTCTCTTGCAAATCCAACAGATGAACAAGTTGATCGTCTCATTGTTGCCCCCCATTACCGCATGGCACGTTCTGGATTTTTTTGGCCAGACCTTGGATCAGCAAGGATTCAATCCATAACGCCAAGCGAAGGTTTTTCCCTCGATCGTCAACTTAGTGCAAACTCTGATATCTTTCGTATTACTCTTAACCCTGGTGCTGTTGTTACATTTGTGGCCGAACTTAACTCTGCAAATCTACCGCAAATCTATTTATGGCAACCTGAAGCTTATAAAGATGCAATTAATTCTTATACGCTTTATCATGGTATTCTTCTTGGGATATCAGGTCTCTTAGCGCTTTTGTTAACTGTTCTCTTCGTCGTCCGTGGAACAGGGCTGTTTCCTGCAACAGCTGCTGTTGCTTGGGCAGTGCTTTTTTATATTGGTATTGACTTCAACTTTTTAAATAAATTCTTTGCAGTTACACTCACAACACAACCAATCTGGCGTGCTGGTACAGAAGTAGCTCTTACTGCTACACTCTTCATTTTTCTTTTTACCTATCTCAGCCTTAACCGCTGGCATTATCATTTTAGTTACGGTGCTATCGCTTGGACCATTGCCTTTTGCAGTCTAGGAGCCTTTGCTATTTATGATCCCATCAGAGCAGCTGGAATTGCGCGTTTGTCTTTTGGCCTTACCGCTGTGCTTGGTATAATATTAATCATCTATTTCTCAATCAGAAGCTATGACCGCGCTATTATGCTTATTCCAACATGGTTGCTCATTAGCTTTTGGTGTGTTGGAGCCTATGCTTGCATAGCTGGACATTTAAACAATGATATTATCCAGCCAGCATTAGCGGGGGGATTAGTGCTCATTGTTCTTCTCATAAGCTTTACTGTCCTGCAACAAACTTTTTCTAATGACGCTTTCCATGAAGGAATATTTTCCGACCTGGAACAACAAGTACTCGCAGCAAAGGGTGCTGGAAATATTATTTGGGATTGGAATATCGAGCGTGACCGTATTGTTGTACATCCAAACATGGCAACCCTTTTTGGTACTGAAATTCATAACCTCAATGGACCTATGCGCAACTGGATTTCAGCCTTGCACCATGATGATCGTGAACGCTTTCAAGCTGTATTGGATATCATTCTTAAAAATAAAAAAGGGCGCATTGATCAAATTTTTCGTCTTTCTTCCGGTGGTGGTTATTATCATTGGTTTTCTCTTCGTGCACGTCCGGCTATGCAAAAAGATGGAAAAATCACACGTGTCATTGGAACCATTGTCAATATTACTAACCATAAAAAATCCGAAGAACGCTTATTGCATGATGCAATCCACGACAGCTTAACCGGACTTCCTAACCAACAAATTTTCTTTGATAGACTACAAAATTATACCTCTTTAGCGAAAGCAAATATCAAAATTAGACCGACTGTCTTTATGATTGATTTTGACAATTTTCGCCAAATTAATCGCAAATTAGGCATAGCAGTTGGGGATACTGTACTGCTTATAATCGCACGTCGTTTAAATCGTCTCATTAACTTTCAAGACACCTTATCGCGTCTTTCAGCAGACCGCTTTGCAATTATTTTACTTAGTGAAACCGAACCACAAAAAATTGCAGCATTTGCAGATCATTTGCACAAAACAATTTCAGCACCTATTTCACTTTCAGAAAACAAAATAATCCTTTCAACCTCTATCGGATTGGTTACATGGAGTGAAAGCCGATCGACGGCTAAAGATATTTTTAATGATAGTGAATTAGCGATGATTCGCGCAAAACAAATGGGTGGAAACCATATTGAACCTTTTCGTCCTAATTTTCGCACTTTGGGTCTCGAACATAATACTCTGGAGAAAGATGTTCATTATGCCATAAAACGTAATGAGATGAAAATCCTCTACCATCCTATTCTTAATTTATCAGACGGACATATTATTGGTTTTGAAACAATTGTAGAATGGCATCATCCCACTTATGGAAATTTAAATGTCTCTGATTTCATAAAAATCGTAGAAAATGAACAAATTGTTATGGATTTGTCACAGTTTATCATCGATAATGCCATTATTGATCTTATAAATGTACAAGAAAAGTTTTCCCAACAATCTTTCTTTATTTCAATTAATTTACCAAGCGCAGAAATGATTCATCCTCGTTTTATCAGTCAATTGCGTGCCGCTTTGCTTCGCCATCCGCTCCACAAAGGGCGTCTGATGATTGAAATATCTGAATTTGTCTTAAGAAATAATCCTGAACAATCAGCGCACTTTCTTGAACAAATTAAAACACTGGGAATGAATCTCGCACTCGATAATTTTGGAACAGGTTATTCGTCTCTGACCTATCTCGTACGTTATCCATTTGATATGGTTAAACTTGATCGTTCACTTATCTCAATCGACTCTCTTAAGAAGAAAATTGTTCTAAAGTCTATCATTAATATGGCAACAGATCTTAATTTGCAAATTATCGCAGAAGGTGTTGAAAATGAAAAAGAAGCAATCTTTCTTCGTCAAGAAGGCTGTAAATATGTTCAAAGTACACTTGTGACGAAACCGATTGCCATAGAAGAATTAATTACACTCGTTCAGAGCCATTTCCCTTATAAAATAAAAACATAATGGATAAAATAACGTGTAAAGTTAAAAAGCTTAGAAAAAACTCTACGCGTGTCCCATTTCAGAAGCAAGATAAGTTGGATCGATACCCATGCGTGTTAAACTTTTATCATACTTGCAGCTTAAATCGCTTTCAAAAAGAAAACTAGGTGATGTAGAACTGATTAGCCAACCATTTGTAGAAATTTCTGCCTCAAGTTGCCCCGCTTTCCATCCAGCATAGCCTAATGCGACCAGTGCATGTTGCGGACCTTGTTCGCAACTGATCGCTTTTAATATATCAATTGTCGCAGTAAAACAGATCTTATCTGCAATAAAAACAGTTTCTTCACAAGCATAATCATCTGAATGAAGGACAAAACCACGCAAAGGATCAACAGGACCACCATAGCGAACTGGAAACTGTTTTATTGGTTCAGAAAGACTTTTTTTTTGGCCACTGTCTATGACTCCCAAATGAAGCAAAAGCTCTGGAAAATCAATATGATGCAATTGATTAAGAATGATGCCCATCGCACCGGCATTAGAATGCGCACAAATATAAATAACAGAACGAATAAAGCGTTTGTCATTCATCCCAGGCATTGCTATGAGTAATTGTCCACCTAAAAAGCCATTACACCGCTTCATTAATCTGTTATTCTCCATAATTTACATGATAAAAGTTTGTTCATTTAGCACACTAGGAAAATAAAACTCCAATGAAAAAAAGTCGTATATTTACACATTTACAAAATATCGCAACTTTCTTTTATAAAAAGCTTTTCGTTACTTTAAGCTTAACATTCATAGTTTTAGAATTACTTAACATTCCTGTAAATGCTCAAACAGAACAAAAACTCCAGCTTTTCGCAACATCTTGGTATGAATCAGATGGTGGTCGTATCCGATTAGCGATCACTGAACCTTCTCTTTCTGGAATAAGAGAAGGCATTATTGAAATTGAGCTTAAACCAGGATGGAAAACTTACTGGCGTAATCCAGGTAATTCTGGCATGGCACCATTTTTTAATTTCAACCAACAGATTTCTTATGAAATCTTTTATCCTACTCCACAGCTTTTTGAAACAGAAAATGATTGGTCATTAGGTTATAAAGATAAAGTAATATTGCCCTTCAATCTTTCTGGTTCAAGCAAAAATTTAAGTGGTGCTTTCACTCTTGGATTATGTAATCAAATCTGTCTTCCATTTACTATTAACTTTGATTTTTCGCCATCTGCTCTTAAAAATAAACATCTTCCTGCTTCCTTCTTAAAAAAGGCGCAAGATTCTTTGCCCCGCATGATGCAGAATGCACTAAAAATAAGTGCCGAAAAAAATAACAGTACCCTTCTTATAAAAATACAAAATAACAACAAAACTACACCTTCCTCTCTCTTTTTAGATGGAGGAGAAATGCAAATTGGAGCAGCAAGAAAAGTCAGTGATAACGCAGAATATACACTCTTCAGTGCTCCACTCTATTTCGCACCAGAAGAAATAAACCAAAAAATTTTTTATACAGTTTCTTTTAAAGATCACGCCTTAAGTGGAACATTCATATTCCATACGCAGCCAACCCCGCTTGCGACTCCGTGATAAAAGAAAAAGCTCCCAAACAGCAATTATGCTGGAAAACGTCCATTTTCACGATATTGAGTAATTGCTTTGCGAGCAAGGGCATCTGCGCGTTCATTTTCTGGATGTCCCGCATGCCCTTTTACCCAGTGCCATCTGACTGTATGACAAGAACTAGCATCCTCAAGAGCTTGCCATAGCTCCATATTTTTAACAGGACTTTTTGATGCGGTGCGCCAATTATTCTTTTTCCAATCTTCAATCCACTTAGATATACCGTTACGCACATAAACTGAGTCTGTATAAAGATCGACCAAACAGGGCTCTTTAAGCGCCTTTAATGCACAAATAGCCGCCATGAGTTCCATTTGATTGTTTGTCGTATGAATCTTACCGCCATAAAGCTCCCGTTCATGACCATTCCAGCGTAAAATTGCCCCCCATCCTCCAATTCCAGGGTTCCCTGAGCAAGCACCATCTGTATAAATTTCAACGACTTTTTGTTGAGTTGCCATAAAATTTAAAAACCTAATTCACTTAGCGAATTTACATTACTGAAAAAACAAAGCTTGTGCCAATACTCCCATGGATCTTTCTTAATAACAAAGCTATTAGGCGGTGTATTAAACCAATCATATAGACGTGTGAGTAAGAAACGTAGAGACGCACCACGAGCTAATAAAACCATCTTGTCCAATTCTAAAGGGATCAATGGTCTTATTTTTTGATAACTTTCCAATAACTTACGTGCTTTGGTAAGATTATAGGAATGATCAGGCTCAAAGCACCAAGCATTTAAACAGATCGCTAAATCATAAGCAAAAAAGTCATTACAAGCAAAATAGAAATCTATCATCCCAGAAAGACGATGATTCACAAAAAAGACGTTATCATTAAATAGATCTGCATGAATAATGCCTATTGGTAAATTGAACGGCCAATTTTTCTGTAAAAAAGCCAATTCCAACTCAATTTTTTGTCCAAATTCTTTTAACAATGCATCTTCTTTGGTTTGACAATGTTGCCACAAGACCTTCCAATCCATAACAGAAAGAGTATTTTTACGACTAAGTGTAAAATCCTGTCCTGCTAAATGTAATTGTGCGAGCCCCATCCCCACTTCGCCACAATGATCTATATTGGGCTGGCGGATCCACTCTCCTTCCAGAAAAGTAATAATAGCGGCAGGACGTCCTGCTAATTCACAGATCATCATTCCATCATTTTGAATAACAGGTTGAGGACAAGGAATTCCACGCTGTCCTAAATGCTGCATCAAGCGACAAAAAAAAGGTAAATCATCTTTTGAAATACGCTTTTCATAAAGTGTTAAAATAAATCGCCCTTGTGTTGTCTCTAACATAAAATTAGAATTTTCAATCCCCTCCTCTATACCTTGATAAGACAAAAGTGATCCTATTGCATAACGTGTTAAAAACACTTTTAAATCATTTGGGTGAATATCTGTATAAACGGCCATTATTCTGCTTTCGTTGTAGATATGTTTGTATTCTGATTTTCATTTTTTGCATTATTTGCTTGACCATTGACGAAAGCCATATCTTGAGACGTTAAAATGACGTCACGTAATTCGCGACTCACTAAAAATTTTTCCGTTTCTACCGCTGTTTCAGCTAATTCTATTGTGACATCATAACGCTCACGAAATGCTGAAATAATTTCATCAATAATAATTTCAGGAGCCGAAGCCCCTGCTGAAAGACTGACAATAGAAAGAGATTTTAGGTTTTCAAAATTAATTTCATCAGCGCGCTGAACTAAAATAGCTTGCCGCGCACCAGACTTTTCGGCAACCTCTACTAAACGTCGTGAATTAGAAGAATTTGGTGCTCCAACAATCAAAAACAAATCGCTCCCCTTTGCCGCTGCTTTAACCGCATCTTGTCGATTCGTTGTAGCATAGCAAATTGACTCAGCCGCTGGGGCTGCTAATGTAGGAAAACGTTGTTGTAATATATCGATAATTCCTGCAGTATCTTCAACAGAAAGCGTTGTTTGTGTCACAAATCCTAATTTATCTGGATCATTGGGTTGATAATGCAAAGCATCTTCTATCGTTTCAATAAGCGTCACAGCCCCTTCTTCAAGCTGTCCCATTGTCCCTATCACCTCAGGATGACCAGCATGACCAATCAATATAACATGACGACCATGACGTTGATGTCGTATCGCTTGTTTATGCACTTTCGAGACCAACGGACATGTTGCATCGAGATAAAACAAATTATAGCATCGCGCTTCTTCTGAAACAGATTTTGGTACACCATGAGCAGAAAAAACAACCGGTTGATTGCGATGTTCTTCTGGAATCTCATCAAGTTCTTCGACAAAAACAGCTCCCCGTTGCTGTAATCCCTCAACCACGTAGCGGTTGTGTACAATTTCATGACGAACATATACTGGAGCACTATATTTTTTTAATGCAAGCAGAACAATCTGGATAGCACGATCAACCCCTGCACAAAATCCACGTGGACCACAAAGACGTATCGTTAAAGGGGGAAGTCCAGACATAAATCATCCTTAATCTCTATAGTTTTAGCTATATATTCAAACAACCTATTATTATACATGAATAAGCAATGTAAAAAAACGCGCAATATCATCTTTTGCATAAGAACAGACTCTATCGTGTTTTCTTACAGAATTTTCTTGAAGAAAAGCTCTTTTTAAATTTGCTTTTTCATTTTATTTGCCTAAAGAGCGATAAAATACCAAACAAGAGATTCAATCAAAAGAACTCCAAAGATAGCTGCCAAATAGAGTAACGAAAAGAAAAACGTTTTTTTGGCCATCAAAATAGTTTCATTATGTGTATCAGCTTTCCATAAACGATAGGCAAAATAAATAAAGATAATGCTTAAAATTGTTGAAAAAATAGCATAAAAAATTCCGCCAAGACCAATAAAGCAAGGAGCAGCAGCACATAATGCCATCAAAATAGTATAAAATAAAATCTGTTTTTTTGTTGAATGTTCACCTCGTACATTAGGCATCATAGGGATGCCTGCAGCCTCATAATCAAGAGATGAAAATAAAGAAAGAGACCAAAAATGGGGGGGGGTCCACATAAAAATGATCAAAAATAATAAAAAGCTATCAATACTCACTGTCCCTGTTGCCGCGGCCCATCCAATCATTGGTGGAAAAGCCCCAGAAGCACCACCAATAACAATATTTTGTGGTGTGATACGCTTTAACCAAATTGTATAGATAACGACATAAAAGAAAATCGTAAAAGCAAGAAAAAATGCCGCAAACCAATTAATGAAGCTCCCCATAACCAATACCGAGAGCATAGAAAGAACCATGCCAAAAATAAATGCCTTTTGAGAGCTGATTTTACCCATGGGAATGGGACGCTTTTTAGTCCGTTCCATCACAGCATCAATGTCAGCATCATACCACATGTTCAGTGCTCCCGCACCACCGCCACCAGCAGCAATACATAAAATTGCTAAAAAACCATACCACGGATTGATAGGAACAGGAGACACCATCAAACCAACTAAAGCCGTAAAGATCACAAGAGACATAACACGTGGCTTTAATAATGTGATATAATCACTAATAGTGGATTTTGGTGGCGTTGATTTACCATTCACAACCGATAACTTTTCTGAAACTGACATTCCACTCAAAGCCCTTTTCCATTTCTGTCATTCACAAACCCAATATTATCTGACAAATATTATCTAGCGTATGGAAATGACCAATTAAGACCAATCGTATTTTTGAGAAAATATGAAATATCTCTTTCGCACGTATACCCTAAAAGTAGATGAAAATACTGGCAATAAAAACACATTTTTTCAATCAACGTTCTTTCCCATATTACAAGTGTATCATAAAAATATATCCTATGAATTAATATATTTGGGTAAATACTGATTTTGTGTTATAGTTTTTTATAGGGAATTCATTTTTTATGTAAATCTATGCATGGTTGTGAGTGTTAAGTCGGATAGGATTTTCTGTGATACTTTATAAATTACTCAAAAAAACTTTTTTTATTGGCACTGTTTTTTACACACTTTATAGTAGTTTTATCAGTCATGCATTTGCACAAACACCCTATGCGCAAAGTGTCCCTGCTCCACAAACCTATGGTGCATGGACAAAAGTTTGTTCTCTACCACCAGGTACACCTAACATGCAGTGTGAAGTTGTACAAAACGTTCACACACAAGGGCGTCAAGATATTACCTTGCGCGTTACATTTTATAAACTTCCTCAAAAGCAAGGTGCCTTGATGCGTGTTTTTGTTCCGATTCGCGTTGAATTACGTCCTGGCGTTGGAATTAAAATTGACGATAAAAATATGGGCAGAATGGAATATCGTCGTTGTCTTGGTGATAATTGTGTTGCTGAAGCCTTTCTTAAAGAAGACATATTGCAGCTCTTTTTAAAAGGAAAAATGGCAACCTATCTTATCTTTACAACTCCGGAACAAGGGATTGGAGGTTTTGTTGACCTTCATGGTCTTGGCGACGCCTATGCAACCTTACCAACATGAGTGAAATCAATACACTTTAAACGATTGAAATTTCATCGTATATTTTGAAAGATTCTTAAAATTAGATTGATAAAAATCTTCTAAGCCCCCATAAAAATAGGATAATTCTTATGAAATCGCTGATTGATCATTTTGATATTGCTTCCTCTAAAGTGCAATCACTTGTACAGGAAACACTTCATCATGCTGATGATGGTGAGCTTTACCTTGAGTACACAGAAAGCGAAGCTCTTTTATTTGATAATGGGCAGCTTAAAAACGGCTCATTTCATCAAGATATGGGATTTGGACTACGCGTTGTTGCTGGAGAGGCTACTGGATATGCTCACTCTAGTGAGTTATCAGCTGCTGCACTCAAACGTGCCAGTGAAGCTGCTAAAGCTGTTACCTATAATAATCATGCAGGGCCTTATAGTATAGCACCTCAACAAACAAACAAAAGACTTTATCAACCGCATAATCCCCTTGATGCTCCATCATTTGAAGAAAAAAGTGCTCTTTTGCAAAAAATTGATGCCTATTTACGTGCTAAAAATGATAAATTGCATCAAGTGACTGTTTCTCTTTCCGGCTCGCTACAACATGTTGAAATTTTACGTGCAGATGGTTATTTGGTTCGTGATATTCGTCCCCTTGTGCGACTTTCTATATCTGTGGTCGTAGCTGAAGGCAATCGACGTGAAAATGGTTTTTATGGGTGTGGAGGGAGACAAGCATTTAACCAATTTATTCATGAAGACAATTGGAAGAAAGCTGCAGATGAAGCCTTACGTATGGCTTTAACAAATTTAGAAGCAGAAGCAGCACCTGCTGGATCTTTTGATGTTGTCTTAGCCAACGGATGGCCTGGTGTTATGCTCCATGAAGCTGTAGGTCATGGTTTAGAAGGTGACTTTAACCGTAAAAAAACATCCGCTTTTGCTGGACTTTTAGGACAACAAGTTGCAGCAAAAGGTGTTACAGTTGTTGATGACGGAACAATTCCACAATGCCGTGGCTCTCTCACTGTTGATGATGAGGGGACCCCTTCAGGATATAACGTTCTCATTGAAGATGGAAAGCTCGTTGGTTTTATGCAAGACAGGCTTAATGCACGGCTTATGGGAGGTAAATCAACTGGAAATGGACGGCGTGAATCTTATGCTTATGCACCAATGCCACGAATGACCAATACAATCATGCTAGGAGGAGATAAAACACCTGAAGAAATCCTTTCTTCACTTAAAAGTGGTATCTATGCTGTTTCATTTGGTGGAGGACAAGTTGATATTACTTCTGGAAAATTCGTCTTTGAATGTACTGAAGCATACCGAGTAGAAAATGGTAAAATTTGTGCACCAATCAAAGGGGCAACTCTTATTGGAAATGGACCGGATGCTATGAAACGTATCACAATGATTGGTAATGATAGTAAACTAGATAATGGTATTGGTATGTGTGGAAAAGCTGGCCAAAATGTCCCTGTTGGTGTTGGCCAACCTCACCTTCGAATCAATAATATGACAATCGGTGGAACTGCGCTTATAGAGGAATAAGCTTGCTCATTCCTTCCCCGTATTGCCTCCTTCTCGTCTATTACGACCATTTTGTGAGGGGGTACAATGCATTGATTTATAAAGATAATCTAGCGTTATTCATATTGTATTAGAACCTTGAATACCGTAAGATTCTCTCATTTTAAATCTGTGTCTGTTGAACCAATCAAAATCATTCGTTTATACATTACAGGCAGGGAGAGTTATATGGATAAAAACTGTACAAGAAAGAACTAAAGATTCTTCTTATGGACCGTCTCAAGTACCAAGAATTTTAGAAACATTGGGAGATGGCAAATATAACGATGGAACAGGCTTATTCAGACACATATTCTTCGTAATCCATTCGTCTTTTTTGTGGTTTTTTTGTGTGGGGTAACTTGTCTTTTATATTTCATAATAAAAAAGCACTTTCTACATTCAGTGCTCTTAGATCAACGAGAAAAAGGTTATTATTATAGATAAATTTTGGAGAGATTTTATAATAATACTCAGGTAAACTTTTAAAAAAAATTAGGCTAAAGTTTCCAACCTTTCTTTTTTTTCTTTTTGCTCAAAACAGCAACAATTTCGACATGTGGTGACCATAAAAATTGATCGATCGGTATGATTTTTTCTACTGTATACCCCCCTGCAACAAGAAGAGATAAATCACGAGCAAATGTAGTAGGATTACAAGAAATTGCCACAACACGTGATACTGTTGTCTTCGCTAATTCACGTACTTGTTGCTCTGCACCAGCACGGGGAGGATCAAAAACAACACTCTCAAAACATTCAAGTTCCTTTACAGAAAGGGGATGTCGGAAAAGATCACGTTTTTCACAAGTGACCGTTTTTAAACCAGTCGCAAAACGTGCTGCTGTATTTAGATTTCTTAATGCATCTTCATTATTTTCTACTGCATGAACATTCATCTTTTTTGCCATACGCAAGGTAAATGTTCCTACCCCTGAAAACAAATCAACAGCATTCTTTGCTTTTTTTAAATGAGTCAAAATAATATTGCCCATTATATTTTCCGCTTCACAAGTTGCTTGCAGAAAACCACCAGAAGGAAATTCAACACGGACATCTCCAAAGTAAATCTCTGGTTTTTCTCGTTCAACCAAAACTTCACCGTCAACAGATAAACGTATAATCCCATATGAAAGAGCAGCACTGATCATTTTCTGACGAAGTGATTCATGGTATATAATGCAACCGCTTAAAGCAACATCTAAACCATTTTCAACACATGTTATCGTAACATGAAACCGTTTGGCAGAGTTCTTTAGAAAAGCACAGAGCTCTCTGATATTATGCAACTGAGAAATAAGCTCTGGACGGCTTACTGGGCATTCCTCAAGAGCTACAATCTCATGAGAGAGATAACGGTTAAAACCAACTTTTTGCCCCTGTGGGGTCATGGATGCTGTTAGAGTAATCCGCCGTCGGCTATAAGGTTTACATTCTATTAAAGGCGCAACAACATTATTAAGTCCATACTTTTTAAGCGCCTCAACAACCAATTGTTGTTTCCATACGCGATAAGCATCCATATGCCAATGCTGAAGAGTACACCCTCCACATTCTCCAAAATGCTGACAAAGAGTATCAATGCGTTCTGATGATTTTTCTTTTAATGCTATATATGTTGCATATTTTCCATGAACAGTAATTTCAGCACACTCTCCTGGTAAAGTAAAAGGAACAGAAACGAAGCCGTGAGACGTCTTAGCAATACCATAACCATTTGCTCCGATATGATCGATTATGACATTGTCATTCACTCTTGTTTTTCTCCGAATAGTAAATATTCCACGTTGCCATCACCACCTGTAATAGGGGAAGAAATTAAACCTTTTGCACTCCACCCTGTTTGTGTATTTAACCAAACAAAAAGCGCCTCAGCAGTTTCTTTAGCACTTGATGGACTTAATATTCCTCCCTTACTAAAATGTTTACGACCAACCTCAAACTGAGGCTTTACCAGTAAAACAGCTTGGGCACCCTTCTTGGCTAAAGACAAAACAGGAGGCAATGCAAGTTTGAGAGAAATAAAGCTAACATCTGAAACGATAAGATCAATTTCTCGCCCACCTAAATGTTCCTGTTTAAAATCTCTGACATTCAAGCCTTCTAATAACGTTATAGCACTGTTGCCCAATAAACGTTTATCAAATTGATGATGCCCAACATCAACAGCAATGACATGATCTGCTCCACGCTCTAAGAGAACTTGCGTAAAACCACCTGTTGATGCACCAACATCAATGGCTGTCACTTTATCTGTTATAATTGGAAATGCATCAAGTGCAGCAATCAATTTTAACGCTGCCCGAGAAACATAATTCTGCGCTGGATCACAAACGGTAATCTCTGCATCATCAAAAACGATTTGCCCAGCTTTAAAAACGATTTCTCCGTTAACTTTAACAGTTTGGCGCATAACAGCATCACGTGCGCGTGAACGTGTCTTAAAAAAGTTTTTTTCAACTAAAAGAATATCGAGTCTTTTTCTGGCAGCCATCTCATACTCGAATTTTTTATCCTGTTCGAATCTCGCGGTCCAAAGCTGTAAAAACCGTGTTGACAATGCCCATAGCATCAAGCCCGATACGTGAAAGAACTTTTTCTGGTGAGCCGTGATTCAAATATTCATCTGGAAGTTGTAGTGTACGAACTTTCAAACCATGCTCTAAGAGCCCTTCTTGCGCTAAAAATTGTAATATGTGCGCTCCAAATCCACCGATTGCCCCCTCTTCAATTGTCACCAATACCTCATGCTCACGTGCCAAACGACGCATCAAATCCTTATCTAAAGGTTTTGCAAACCGTGCATCTGCAACCGTTGTAGATAACCCTTCAACCTCCAACGCATCAGCAGCTTGCAACACTTCTGACATCCGCGTTCCAAAACAAACCAAAGCGATCTTATTCCCTTCACGCAGAACGCGCCCTTTTCCAATTTCTAATAACTCACCACGTTGCGGTAAATCTATACCAATCCCCTCACCACGCGGATAACGAAAAGAAATGGGTCCCTGATCATAAGCTGCAGCTGTACGCACCATATGCATCAATTCAAGCTCATCAGAAGGTGCCATAACAACAAACTCAGGAAGAGTGGACAAAAAAACAATATCAAAACTTCCAGCATGTGTTGCGCCATCTGCCCCCACAAAACCTGCTCGGTCAATAGCAAAACGTACCGGTAATTTTTGAATTGATACATCATGAATAATTTGATCATAAGCACGCTGTAAAAAAGTAGAATAAATTGCAACAAAAGGCTTATACCCTTCACAAGCAAGTCCTGCCGCAAAAGTTACGGCATGTTGCTCAGCGATACCAACATCAAACATTTTTTCAGGAAATTTTTTCGCAAAAGAATCAAGACCTGTCCCTGTTGGCATCGCTGCTGTTATGCCAACAATCTTATCATCATGGTGAGCTTCTTCTATTAAAGCTTTAGAAAATACCTTGGTATAGGGTAGAATATTACTTGATGCTTTTACCTGTTTTCCTGTCGTGACATCAAAACGATTAACACCATGATATTTATCAGACGAGGCCTCTGCAGGTGGATATCCCTTTCCCTTATGGGTTACAACATGCACCAAAACAGGACCGTTAGGATATTCACGAACATTTTTAAAAACAGGCAATAAATGCCCCAAATTGTGCCCATCTATGGGTCCAACATAATAAAAGCCAAGCTCATCAAATAAAGTTCCCCCAACCAAAAGGCCACGCGCAAATTCCTCTGAACGACGGGCCTTATCCAAAAAAAACTTTGGCAATTTTTCGCTCAACATCTTTACGCGTTCACGCAAATGACGATAAGAAGGACGAGACACTAATCGTGCAAGATGTGCACTCATAGCACCTGTAGGTGGTGCTATAGACATATCGTTATCATTAAGAACAACAATCAAGCGCGCATTCAAAACACCAGCGTTGTTCATTGCTTCATATGCCATACCCGCAGACATTGCACCATCACCAATGACAGTTATGATATTGCGTCTTGTCTCTGCTTTCAAAGCACTTGCCACCGCCATGCCAAGCCCCGCTGAAATAGAAGTAGATGAATGCCCCGCTCCAAATGGATCATACACACTTTCTGAACGTTTTGTAAAACCAGATAATCCGCCCTCTTGACGTAATGTGCGAATTTTTTCTCTACGCCCCGTTAAAATCTTGTGTGGATAGGTTTGATGACCAACATCCCAAATAATCCTATCCTCTGGTGTATTAAAAATATAATGTAATGCAACAGTGAGCTCAACAACACCAAGTCCCGCCCCAAGATGACCACCTGTTACAGAAACCGCATCAATTGTTGCTGTCCGCAACTCATCAACCAACTGTACCAAATCAGACTCATGCAATGCCCGCAAATCTTGCGGAAAACAAACACGGTCAAGCAATGGTGTTAGGACCTGAGACAAAAAAAATCCTTTCTATTATCTTAACTCAAGAAAACGCAACGAAATACATCTTCTCTACTCTTATTTACAGTTTTGCATCTTTTTTTACTGAAAAATGCTCTTTTCTATTGAGATGAACTATAATTTCCTCATTTTTAAATTATTATATAAAAAAGAAATCAATAAATTTTTCTGTTTATAAACTAAGGTTATTGCATCTCTTAAGTCCCACAATAAATATCCAAAAAGATTTAATATTATTTAGCATCAAGTGGTTCTACTCCTTCTGGAGAACCTTCTTCTGAAAACTGGATTTTTTCAACTTTAGCTTCAGCAACTCTTAAGAGTTTTTCACAATGCTTTTTAAGCGCTTCACCGCGTTCATAAATATCAATGGATTGTTCCAAAGGCACATCGCCACGTTCCAAATTTTCGACAATAACTTCAAGTTGCTTAAGCGCTTGCTCGAAACTTAAGGTCGTAATATCTCCCTCTTGTATCTCTTTTTTCATATGAACCTCAAAAAATATCTGTTCTGGATATACGAATTCCAAAACCTTCCAAACCTACATAATGGCGCTCTTTAGAAGCATAAACAATAACAGAGCCTATTCCTAAATATTTTAAAATTTGTGATCCTAAACCAATTTTGCGCCATTCTTCTTCGCGTTCAATCGCCTGCACATGGTTTTCTGAACTGTCTCTTGCCATGTTTTGAATATCAATAGTTGATTGTATAACAGATCCTTCACGCAAATAAATAAATACGCCACGTTTTTCTTTTTCCATCATACGCCGCATCATCACCATAATATCTGAAGTTTGACAAAAAACGTCATTTATAATGTTTTCATGATGTAAATACACAGGAATATCCTCCCCCTCACGGACATCACCAAAAACAATTGCAATATGCTGAACGGCTTCCCAAGGGAGTTGATAACTTTGAATAATAGCGGGACCTACAAATGTTTCAATAGGCATTTCTCCAACATTTTTGATCAATATTTCCTTACGTTGGCGGTAAGCAATTAAATCTGCAACCGTTATAATATGCAACCGATGTTCTTGCGCAAATTTCATAATCTGATCGCCATGTTTAACGCTTCCATCATCATTAACTAACTCACCGATAACACCAACCGGCGGCAAATTAGCTAATTTACATAAATCAACAGCCGCCTCTGTGTGACCTGAACGCATGAGCACCCCCCCTTCATGCGCAATCAAAGGAAAAACATGCCCTGGACGAACAAAATCATCCGCACTTGCATTTGAATTCGCAAGATTACGTACAGCTAATGTACGGTCATGTGCTGAGATCCCTGTTGTTATGCCGTGTTTAAAATCAACAGTAACCGTAAATTGTGTCCCATGTGCAGAGTTATTATCTGGTACCATAGGAGAAAGATTAAACCGTTTTGCTTCTGTTTTTGGCATAGGTGTGCACACAATACCTGTTGTGTGACGAAGAATAAACGCCATCTTTTCTTCTGTACAATGCGCTGCAGCAACAGTTAAATCACCTTCATTTTCACGGTCATCATCATCTGTTACCACAACAATTTCACCGTGTTCAAAAGCTTTAAGTGCAGAAACAATTTTTTTTTCATCATACGCCATTGTTCACCTTCTCAATCACCCAACTTGACCGCGATGTCTTAGATAATGGTCAGCAATAGCACAAGCAACCATCGCTTCACCAACAGGAACGGCACGGATCCCAACACATGGATCATGACGCCCCTTTGTTATAACGTTTATATCATGACCATCAACATCAATAGAGCGACGAGGTGTTAAAATTGATGAAGTAGGCTTTACAGCAAAACGTGCAACAATTGGCTGTCCACTCGATATTCCCCCTAAAATACCTCCCGCATGATTTGATAAAAAAAGCGGTTTTCCATCATTTCCCATTCGCATTTCATCGGCATTTTCTTCTCCACTCAAGCGGGCTGCCGCAAAACCATCACCAATTTCCACACCTTTTACCGCATTAATCGACATAAGTAACGAGGCAATATCTTGATCAAGCTTTGCGTAAATAGGGGCTCCTAAACCTGCCGGAACATTTTCTGCAACGATCTCAACAACCGCTCCAACAGATGTCCCCTCTTTACGGAGTTTACTGATATAATCACTAAAAATGTGAACCATCTCTGCATCAGCTGTAAAAAAAGGATTATTATCAACCTCTGACCAATCCCAACGATCACGATTAATATTATGAGGACCAATTGCTATCACTGCTCCTCGTACAATCAAACCAGGAACGATTTTACGAGCAAATGCACCAGCTGCAACACGTGCTGCCGTCTCCCGTGCCGAAGCACGTCCCCCGCCTCGAAAATCACGAATGCCATATTTAATATCATAAGTATAATCCGCATGTCCTGGACGATACTGATGGGCAATCGAGCTATAATCCTTCGAACGCTGATCTGTGTTTCGAATCAACAGAGAAATTGGTGTACCTGTTGTCACCAATGTCGTCCCATCGTCTTGAACAACAACTCCTGAAAGGACCTCTACTTTATCTGGTTCTCGGCGCTGCGTTGTATATTTTGATTGTCCTGGTTTGCGTTTATCAAGATAAGCTTGAACTTCTGCAAGAGTAAAAATAATTCCAGGTGGACAACCATCAATGACACAACCAAGAGCAGCACCATGACTTTCACCCCATGTTGTTACACGAAACAAATGACCAAATGTATTATGCGACATGAAAAAGATCCGTTTCTCTGTCAAATATTACAACGACAACGCATGTTGTATGCTATACACAAGGTAGCTCTTTGCGCTCAAATACTCTTAGCCACTTTAAATTTGGTCAAATTACTGCTGTCCAATAAAATCCTATAAACCAAACTTTATTCTTTAACGACAGAAATGTCTGGTGCATCAACGGCTTTCATACCTATGATATTATAACCCGAATCGACATGATGGACTTCACCAGTAACAGAACGAGACAAATCTGAAAGAAAATAAAGCGCAGAATCACCAACCTCTTCAATTGTTACCGTACGACGTAATGGAGCATTATATTCATTCCATTTTAAAATATAACGAAAATCACCAATACCAGAAGCTGCTAACGTTTTAATGGGTCCAGCAGATATAGCATTAACACGAATATTTTGAGGACCTAAATCTACCGCTAAATATTTCACGCTCGCTTCAAGAGCCGCTTTAGCAACCCCCATTACATTATAATTTGGAACAACCTTTTCTGCTCCATAATAGGTCAGTGTCAAGATTGAACCACCATCTGGCATCAATTTTTCTGCACGCTTCGTTAGAGCCGTTAGGGAATAAACGGAAATATTCATGGTCATCATAAAATTTGATTCGCTGATATCAATATAACGACCACTTAATTCATCTTTATCAGAAAAACCAATAGCATGAACTAAAAAATCGAGTTTTCCCCATTTCTTCTCTATTTCTTTAAAGACCGTATCAATAGAGACACTGTCAGAAACATCACAATGTCCACAAACAAACCCCTTTAATTCTTCAGCCAAAGGCTCAACACGCTTTTTCATTGCTTCACCCTGATAGGTAAAAGCAAGCTCTGCCCCTGCGCTACTTGCCGCTTTAGCGATTCCCCAAGCGATGGAGCGATTATTGGCCAACCCCAAAATTAAACCACGCTTACCGTACAATAAACCATTACCCTTAGCCATCAGCACTGCCCCATTGTTACTTAAAATTAATATTATTCATCTGCCTATGACACAGGTCAACTTTTTCTTCAAGCAATTGGTTTAAAATCAAACAAAAACTACGCTTTTATATATAAAAATTTTAAAATTAATCTTGTTGCATTTGCAAAAACTGTTCTAGCGCGGCATTTTCACCTTCCGGCAACATAATGCGAACATGCACATAAAGATCATCTCTTGTACCATTTTTTAAACGAAGCCCTTTCCCTTTCAACCGTAAAACGCGATCAGAACTTGACCACGCAGGAATCGTTAAAACCACACGTCCCTCCAACGTCTCAACTTCTTCTTTTGCTCCCAAAACAGCATGTTTAAGAGAAACTGGTAAATCAAGATGAAGTGCTCTTCCTTCAACCCGAAAACGAGGATGTTTTTGAATCTGAATGGTTATCAACGCATCTCCTGCTTGCCCAAGAGCTACCTCTTCTCCCTGACCTTTTAAACGAATAACCTGTCCGTCTTCAATATAATATGGAAGTTTAATTTTTAACTTTTTTCCATTTGGAAAAACAGCTTCCACCTTTTCTGCGCCAACCATCTGCTCTAGTGTTATGGCAAGATTAGCACGAACATGTGCTCCTTGTTGGGGACGGTTATAGTGTGTGGAATTCGAAAAGCTACCTCCTCCTCCAAACAGATCCCGAAAAATATCACTCGCATCAAAACCTGCACCACCTGAAGAGGAAAAATCAAATCCCTTTGCTCTTCCTGAAAAGGGATTTTGTTTATTGCTAAAATTTTCACCAGTACCATAGGCTTGATAAAGCGGTTTTCCTTCCATATCAATTTCACCGCGGTCAAATTGTGCCTTTTTATCTTTATCACCTATAATTTCATAAGCTTGATTAATTTCAGCAAATTTTTCTTTAGCCTTTGCATCATCTCTATTATGATCTGGATGATACTTCTTTGCTAATCTTCTAAATGCCGATTTAATCTCTTGCGATTTTGCGGTACGTGCCACACCCAGAATCGTGTAGGGATCACGCATATTGCCCTCTTTTCAATTTCTTCGTTTTCAAAATATCAACTGATACGTTGTTAATACCCTTATAACTTCATCAATCTATTCTAGAGAATAATTTCTTCTTTTCTCTTTATATGTCTATCAATAAACTAAAATACCAGATAAAATGAGATATTTATTTAATATAGCTCCTTGTAGTCTATGCTAAAGTAAAAATAATTAAACTACCATAGAAATACACGATAGCATTGGCTTTTTGAAAATAAGGAAAAATGGTACTGTGACTTCTTGATGATAAAGTAAATGAGAAAATGCCTCACCCATGCTCACTGATATTTGGAGAAACTATGAGCAAAAAAATACCAACAGATGATCATTTTATGCAAATGCAAAAACCTTTTGAACTTTTCGCAAAGTGGCTTGAAGAGGCAACGATAAGTGAAATAAATGATCCGAATGCTATGGCATTAGCAACAGTTGACGAAACAGGACTCCCTAATGTTCGTATGGTTCTCCTCAAAGACTACAGTCCCCAAGGCTTTGTCTTCTATACCAATTATGAAAGCTGTAAAGGACAAGAAATTTTAAAATCAATGAAAGCATCCTTAGGTTTTCATTGGAAATCGCTCCGTCGTCAGGTAAGAATTAGAGGAATTGTTGAAAAAGTAAGTCAACAGGAAGCCGATGCCTATTTCCAATCACGACCACGTGGTAGTCGAATTGGTGCATGGGCATCTAAACAATCTCAACCTTTAGACAATCGTTTTGTGCTCGAAAAAGCAATTGCTCAATATACTGCGCGTTATGCTCTAGGTAATATTCCACGACCACCTTATTGGTCTGGGTTTCGTGTTAAACCCCTTTCTATAGAGTTCTGGTGTGATCGCCCATTTCGTTTACATGATCGTCTGCTTTTTACACGAGATTGTGTTGAACACAGCGATTGGAAAAGACAAAAACTTTATCCCTAATCCTTCAAATTTCATCGTTATGAAGATTTTTTCTTCCCAACAGTTAAACAAATATTTTTTATTTGAAAAATTCTAAAAGAAGATGATTTATTTTATTTAAATAGAAGAATTTCATTTCCACTGTAACAGTTGATTAGTAATATTTTCTACTGTATCGCTTAAAAATAGATTAGCAACAAGCTTATTTAAAAAAACATACTGTATTCAGTAGAAACTATGATTTTAGCTAACTTATTTTTAGACCGCAGGATAAAATATCGTCCATATACCCCCACATACTAAACCAGCAAAAATCACAAAACCAATAAGCGAATTAGATTTGAAAAGCCTGAGGCATTGTGAACTGTCATCTATATCAATGACTTTAATTTGAATAAACATATGGATGCTTGCCACAAAAATCCCCAAAAAACTAAGAACAGGGACTCCAGCTAAATAAAATGCTAGACTAATGAACATCACAAAACCACCATACAAAAATACTAAAGCACGCTTGGTTGCTTTACCAAAGAGAAGAGCCGTAGAACGGACACCAACAGTAACGTCATCTTCTTTATCTTGATGTGCGTAGATTGTATCATATCCTATGGTCCACAAAATTGATCCTACATAAAGCAAGATTGGTGCCCAGCTTAAACTTCCAAAGACAACAGCCCACCCCATTAATGCCCCCCAATTAAACGCAACGCCTAAAAAAAACTGCGGCCAATATGTTACGCGTTTCATAAAAGGATAAAATGCAACAGCTATCAATGACGAAATACCTAGAAAAAAACTAAACCTATTAAATTGTGATAAAACAACTAAACCAACCAAACATTGCACAAGTATAAAAACTCTTGCTTGAAACCGACTCACATGACCTGTCGGCAATGGGCGAGAACGTGTCCTTTCTACCTGAGCATCAATTTTATGGTCAATAAGATCATTCCAAGTACATCCTGCCCCTCGCATAGCAATAGATCCCAGAAAAAAAAGAAAAAGATACCAAACCCAATGAAGAAACATTGATAAAAGAGTATCGTAATGCATTTTATAAGAGAAAAAAGCCATTGTTGTTGACCAAAAACAAGGCCACATCAACAATTGCCATCCAATAGGCCGATCCCAACGCGCCAATTGCGCATAAAACCATAAAGAACAGGGAAGGAAATTGTAAACCCATTGTTTGGAAGATGCATCCATAACCCGTCCTTGGCTATCATAGGACTGAACATGCGCGATATTTTTATTTTTTTTCATCAAATGATTTACCTTTGGTCTTGCGATAGAGACATTTCATTCTTATGAGAAGGGGATGAGATTAATCATCTTTTATGAGAGGAGCAAGCAATGAATATTCTTCTTATTGGCTCAGGTGGACGAGAACACGCTTTAGCATGGAAAATAGCAGCATCACCACTGCTAACAAAGTTATACTGTGCTCCTGGAAATCCTGCAACAACAGAATTTGGTGAAAATATTAATTTAAACATTGATGACCATTCCCTTGTTATTGATTTTTGTAAAGCACGTTCTATTGATCTTGTAATTGTAGGACCAGAAGCACCATTGGTTGCGGGTATAACAGACTCTCTTAATAGCGCTAACATCTGTGTATTTGGTCCTACTCAAAAAGCTGCTCAACTAGAAGGTTCAAAAGCTTTTACAAAAGATTTATGTCGTAAGAATAACATTCCTACAGGAAGTTACCAATGCTTTAATGATGCCTCTAAAGCTAAAGCTTACATTCAGCAACAAGATGTTCCCATTGTTATTAAAGCTGATGGCTTAGCAGCTGGCAAAGGTGTTGTGGTTGCAACAACTATGGAAGAAGCATTTAACGCAGTTGATGCCTGCTTCAAAAGTACATTTGGAGATGCAGGAAACAAAATTGTTGTAGAATCTTTTCTTGAAGGTGAAGAAGCAAGCTTCTTCTGCCTTTGTGATGGTAAAGTTGCTCTTCCTTTTGGATCTGCTCAAGATCATAAACGTGTAGGTGATGGGGATATTGGAGCAAACACCGGTGGTATGGGTGCTTATTCACCAGCGCCCATCATGACCAAAGAAATAGTGAATCGTACTCTCAAAGAAATTGTTGAACCAGCTTTAAAAAGCATGAAAGAAATGGGCGCTCCCTTTAAAGGTATTCTCTTCGTCGGATTAATGATAACGCAAAAAGGACCCGAATTAATTGAATTTAACGTACGATTCGGTGATCCTGAATGTCAAGTTTTAATGATGCGCCTCAAAGATGACATTTTGCCAATTTTTCTTGCTGCTGCTCAAGGAAAACTTGAAAATAAGCCTCTTCGGTGGTCTGAAAAAGCTGCTCTCACCGTTGTTATGGCTGCTAATGGTTATCCAGACTCTCCCCAAAAAGGTACTGTTATCCGTAACGTTGATCAAGTAAACTCTCTTCCCGATGTGAAAGTTTTTCAAGCTGGTACAGTGTTGCGTGATGGAGAACTCATTGCAAATGGTGGACGTGTTCTCAATATAACTGCAACAGGAAAAACGATTACGCATGCACAAAAACGTGCCTATGAAGCTGTTGATTGTATTGATTGGCCAGAAGGTTTTGTTCGTCGTGATATCGGATGGAGAGCCGTTGCGCGAGAAAATAAAATCCTTTGAATATTCTTTTTTACGATTTTATTATTTTATATAAGAGCATGACACACAAATTTTCTCACTGTTTTACGTTGACCATAATTTTGAAAAAATGAGTGTGCTTTCCTTTGAACAATCAAATATTATAAATAGAATATCTACTCATGATAAAATAGGAAAATTTTTTGAATCCGAAAATGTAATATAAAATGATCATTTTACTGTTACTTTAAACGTATTTTCTCATCATTTTTATAAACACTTTCTTTCTTATAAAGTCCTGAAGAAAAACATATATACTATCATTTCTTTTATCTATCGCGTTTTTAATGAAATTCCGCTTTTACAAAAAATAAAATGCCCAAAAAAGATAGTTATATTATTCACATACAAATTCTTAAACAATACCTCTCATGCTCATCACTCCCATTTTACAACACTACCTGCAAATAGTATAAATCCACTCTTCCATCTTTCTGGAATAAAAACCGATACCATCTTTGTATTTTCCAACTCTCAATATTACGATCACCCTTTCTATCTAAATGATTTTGATTATAAGAGAGAGAGATGAAATAAGAATATTCTGCAATATTCAAAGCTCTCATTCAACATGGAGAAATTATTTATAAAAAAATTCAAAAACACTTCCAGCAAGCTGCTGGTGTTTTTATGATGTGGCAAAAACCCAAAATTATACCGCCAAAAAAAACAGTTTCTATTGTTATGAAAACCGTTTTTACCTCTCCGAAAAAAGCGTTTTACATAATCGATTCCTGCTGCCAATGTATGGTGTCAAAAAACTCTCATTTACAATCATTGACTTCCTCTTTTTGTTTTCAAGAACCAAAAGTCACACCAAATCCCGTCTGTAAAGGTCTGGATTCTCATTGAGCGGGTTCCTCTTGCTTCCCACTCCTATGCTGCACTTACACAAATACCTACAAGCAAACTTAAGAATATTTGCCATATCTCCTAAAACACTTCATGTGTGAAGTTTACATGCCTTATATTACCGCTCCAAACAACGATGTTTTACAGCACAACAAGATAAATGCTGACGGTAGTACAAAAATAAATGCATGTTAATATTACTGGAGTGCAATTCGATTCGCAATCACCAAACGCAAGCCTAACGGATTGCTATAACGAAGTAAAAAACGCTTTTGTTTAGAATGTGCTGTTGTACCAAAAAATCGATGTAAATCAGAACGATCTTTTACAACCAGAATGCGATTATCTTCATTGATCATAAGCATGGGAAGGCCATAAGTATCCGCCCATAACCGCCAATCCAGAAGAACATTATTCAAATCTCTGGAAACCAAAAGTGGTATACAAGCTTCCTCATCGGCATGAAGTAATTCTAATGCAACAGCTCTTTCTCCTGAACGCGTTTTTACGGTACGTGCTGCAATTCCTTGGAAATGATAAGGGGGTATTAAATGCGATAAACTTGAAGGCATATCCGTTTTAAAAGAAACACCACGCTCATTTAACGAACAAATAACCTGATTACCCGTTTTGGATGAAAAATATGTCGTCGTTTGTGGCAAATGGCACGGATCTAACCGAAATTCAAGCACCGCTTTTGCCTGATTAAAGCATTGATTAGCCATATACATTATCCCAATTTATCTTAAATAACATACACCCTTTAGCAGCTTTTTCTCATTGGATTATTAAAAGTTTGAATAAAAAACAACTGGTTTCTTTTTTGGTTATTAAAATCTAAACAAAAATACATGATCACCATTCTTGAATTATAATACTTTTCCAGGATTCATTATCCCTAAAGGATCGAGCGTTTTTTTAATCCCTTGCATAATATCCAATGCGACAGGCGATTTAAAAGAACGAAGTTCTTCGCGCTTAAGCTGACCAATTCCATGCTCAGCAGAAAATGCACCTCTATAGTCCACCACTAAACTATGAATGCGATGATTCATTGTTGACCATAACTGCAAGAACACTGTCGTATCAGCTCCTACAGGTTGTGTAATATTATAATGTAAATTTCCATCGCCCATGTGTCCAAAACAAATCACCCGTGCTCCTGGAGCAATATCTTCTACAATAAGCGCTGCCTCAGCAATAAAATCAGGAATAGAAGCAAGTGGGATTGCAATATCATGCTTAATGGACCCTCCTGCTAACTTTTGTGCTGATGATATACTTTCTCGTAATTGCCAAAAAAAATCTTGCTGTTTTAAAGATTGCGCAACAACTGCATCTTCTATCACCGCATTCTTTAAAGCTTCTTCTAAAATAGTACTCAATACCGATAATGCCTCATCATTGCCTTGCAACGATGAAATGTTCATTAATACATACCATTCATGTTTCCGCTGAAGAGGAGGCTTCTCACACATCTTATAATCTAAAGCCATTTGCAAACTGAGATTTCCCATGAGCTCAAAACCTGTCAACATCCCTCCTCCATATTCTTGAGCCAGAGATAAAAACTCTAAAGCCTTCGCCGGACTATATAATCCCACCAAAGCAACAGCTTTTCCTTTTATTTTTGGAAACATCTTCAAAACGGCTGCGGTTATAACTCCCAATGTGCCTTCTGCACCAATAAAAAGATCTTTTAAATCGTAACCGCTATTGTCTTTTTTAACAAAACGCAAATCATCTAAAATACGCCCATCCGGTAAAACAACTTCTAAACCAAGACAAAGATCACGCATATTGCCATAAGCTAAAACAGCTGTCCCTCCAGCATTCGACGAAAGATTGCCTCCTACTTGGCAAGAACCTTCAGATGCCAAAGAAAGAGGGAAAAAACGACCTGATTCATCCACTTTTTTCTGTAAATCCTGTAAAATAACACCAGCCTCTACAACAACAAAATTTCCCTCAAGATTTATAGCTCTAATCTTATTTAATCGCTCCATGGATAAAAGAACGCTCCCTCCTCTTTCATCTGGTTGTTGTCCCCCCACAAGCCCTGTATTTCCACCCTGTGGCACAATCGGTGTGCGCGTTTTGCTCGCTAACTGCATAATCGATGAGATCTCTGCGCAAGAAGATGGACGTAAAAGTAAAGGTGTTTTTCCATGAAAAAGCCCACGCTCTTCAAGCAAATACGGCGCAATCAACGCTTGATCTGTTATAGCATGCTTAGCACCAACAATTTCCCTAAACCCCTCAATTAATTCCTGCTCCATGTTCATTTCTCCTTTGGAGCTGCAGCCCGTATAAGACGATCATTGATAGCCTCCCCTAATCCGTATGATGGAATAGGTTCTACTGCGATACATCTCACTTTAAATGAATCTAATTCCTTCATATATTGAAATAAATGAGAGGCTGCCTCTTCCAACTTTCCATCTTCGCTAAGGTTTAAAATAGAAACGGCATTTTCAGCCCCCATAACACGCTTTGAACCAAATGCTAAAAGCGCTTCACCATTTTCCACCTTTTCTACATTCAAACGAACCGTGGCATTGGGGGCATAATGCGATTTTAACATCCCAGGAGCTTCAATCGCCGCCCTTTGATCTATCCGTTTTAAAGACTTCCCCACAACTTCTTCAATTTTATCAGCCGTAAGCCCCCCTGGACGCAAAAGATAAATATTTTCACCACAAATTTTAATAATCGTTGATTCTAGCCCTATTTTAGCAGGTCCTCCGTCCAATATTAAAGGAACAGATTCCCCCAAAGATGCAAAAACAGCCTCAGCTGAAGTAGGGCTAAGACGCCCCGATTGATTCGCACTAGGAGCAGCAAGTGGACGGCCAAAATGTTGTACCACTTCCGCAAAACGACTGTCTGGAAAACGAACAGCCAAGGTATTCAAACCAGAGGTTGTTAAAGGATGGATATTATGCTGTTCCTTTAAAGGCAAAACCAATGTCAAAGGCCCTGGCCAAAATTCCTCCATTAATTGGCGTGAAAGAAAGTCAATTTTAACATAACGTTGTGCCATTTCGATGCCGCTAACATGCGCAATAAGAGGATTAATTTGCGGACGACCCTTTGTAGAATAAATAGAAGAAATTGCCCTCCCATTGGTTGCATCGCCCGCTAATCCATAAACAGTTTCCGTTGGTAACGCTACTAACTTCCCTTTTTCAAGAAGCGCTATTGCTTCTCTTATCGAAGCACTATCGAGTGGTAGAATCGTCATGATACATCATTTCTATAACACTCTTTTAGTGATATTATGCTCTTTTTTATTCATATATCACATTGATTTTATATAGTTTTTTTTAAAAGTGCGAGGTTCATAAATAAAGGTTAGGGAATAGGATTTTCCAATATTCTTCTACAAAACATATCTTATTCTGCCAACTTTCTCTAATCATTTTTTGAATTTTGCTAAGTTCTCTTGTGAAAAGCTATTGTTGAAACTCTTGACATAAACTTAACGTGTAGTACATTGTACTACAATTGAATAGGAGGTTTAGCAATGGGAAAAATTCAAGCCCGCATACCTGATGAAGTTCAAGAAATTGCAAGTGCAGTTATTAAGTCTACGGGTTTAACTGTATCGGATGCAGTACGCATGTTTATGACCCGCATTGCTAGAGATCGAGCATTACCGCTTGATCTATTCCAACCAAATCCGGAAACATTACGAGCTATCGAGGATGCTGAAATGAGACGCATCGAACATACATCATTAGACGGCTTAAGGACCATGATACGGGAAGATAGAACCGAAATGCGTAAATCTGAAAAGCAAACCTAAGCTTGCTATGCGGGAAATTGTCTATACGCGTTCATTCCGGTGTGATCTTAAACATGAAAGCAAAGGTAGGTATGCTAATGCACTAGAGGAGAATTTACTGCTTGTGGTCAAAGCGTTAGCGGAGAATGAACCGCTAACGGCGCATTGGAGAGATGTGCCGGCTTTTTATCAGTTCCTCTGTAAAACACAAAACATAACACATCTTGCTTTTCGTCTGCTTATCATTACAGGGGTTCGCTCTAACCCTTTACGTCATATTCATAAAGATCAAATTGATGGGGATATATGGATCATACCTGCTGAGAATATGAAAGGAAAACGTGATACAACAAAAGAATTTCGCGTGCCCTTATCATCTGAAGCATTAAAAGTAATTGAACAAGCCCGCTGTATTTCTAAAAGTGATTTCATCTTTTCACTTACCGGTCGTGGTCCTCTTTCACATACGATGATGGCGGCGTATATGAGAAAAAAT
>NZ_JBHINT010000056.1:0-74289 GCF_042195145.1 Bartonella sp. CL434QHHD
TTCAGGAATGCGAGTTTCCATGTTTTATCTCCTTGAATATGCTGGAGATACAATGCCTTTTTGCAAATTATGTTCCAAAAGGGATAAAGAGCCGCTAAAAAGGAATAGAAAAGATCTAAAGTTAAGATCGAGATCATCATGGTGGGGCATTTTCTTTTGAAACTTTTGTTTAAAACGTGTTCATAGAGAGTTTTTGTTGATCATAAAAAAGGGTGTGAAAACGACAAGGTACGCCTATAGGGCTTTATGAGGTCATAATAATATGGATGCTTTTTTGTTTATATTCTTTCATAAATTTGAATTTTTATCTCATGACAACGTCTTGGTCGATAAACATATGATAAGCGTTACGAATGGGAATATATTTATGTTTCATAAATAAAAGCACATTTTGTATAGAGAGCTCTTTCTTTGTGTTTTCGCTATTGTATTCTTTTGACAAATGGTTTTCTTTTTGATTGTATCAAAAAGTTTAAAGAGAGACCTTGTTAGGATATAAAATGTTTCGTTCAACTTTTTTTAAAAATCGTGAAATCTATGGACCTCTTTGTATTGGCTTTGATCCGAGCCATAAAGTTTTGCAATCGTGGAAACTAAGCTTTGATTATAAAGGTCTAAAAGATTTTTGTGATATCCTCTTAACAGCGGTTGTGGGTAAAGTGGGGATTATAAAGCCGCAAGTCGCATTTTTTGAATTATATGGTGTGGAAGGTCTTCAAGCTCTCAAAGAACTGATTGAAAATGCACACGAACAAGGCATATTGGTTCTGGCGGATGTAAAGAGGGGAGATATTGGCTCTACTGCTGAAGCCTATGGTAAAGCTTGGCTGGGTCCAAGCAGTGCGTTCAAAGCTGATGCCATCACAGTTAATCCTTTTTTGGGTTTTGATGCTCTTCTTCCTCTGATAAAGGTTGCAGAAGAAACAGGAGCAGGAGTTTTTGTGGTTGTTCAGTCTTCTAATCCAGAGGGGAAACAAATACGAAATGCGCTTATTGGTGATCA
This sequence comes from Bartonella sp. CL434QHHD, assembly GCF_042195145.1. Taxonomy (NCBI): domain Bacteria; kingdom Pseudomonadati; phylum Pseudomonadota; class Alphaproteobacteria; order Hyphomicrobiales; family Bartonellaceae; genus Bartonella; species Bartonella sp. CL434QHHD. The sequence continues at coordinate 1,004 of NZ_JBHINT010000056.1, forward strand.
GACACTCTCTCTTCATCTAGCACAGTGTATTTGTGATTATAATTCTCAGTCTCCGGTTCTCCATCATAATATTGGTCCCATAGGTGCGGTTATAGGAGCGACATTAGGATCTGAATCAAAAGACACAATCGAGCAGTTAAACAATAGTCTGTTTCTCGTTCCGGGTATTGGTGCCCAAGGTGGAACAATGACACAATTAGCAAATCAATTTCCACAAAGACTTTGGCAGAATGTTATTCCCTCTGTATCACGCTCTATTACAGATGCTGGACGAAATATTGTTGATTTAAAAAATGTTATCAATCATTTTGCAGAACAAGCGCAAAGCACACTGATGTCTTGAGGATTTTTGCATCTGTAATAAATCTGAAGAATTTTGAGAGGGAGGGCTTTTGAGGGGGATGTTTCCGATTTATCCAGAATCAACAGTTGCTTTGTGGTTTCATTCAAAAAGCGCGGATGTCTTTTCATTGAATGTTAAGCGGGCATTTCATGTTGAGCGGGAGGCTATGTTCCTATTGAAAGTACAAATATTTTCAGTAGATTGCCTTAAGGGTAAGGGTTTACATCCTTCAAAAGCAAAAGCTTATGCATATTGTTACCAGTTTCCAGTTGATAAAGTTATTGCAGCGTTTGTTTCTATAAGATAGACACACGTTATCGGTGAATATATATTGTTGTTAGAGAAAAACATGTCATCAAAACAAGAAAAAACCAAAGCCCGTTTACCCCGTGGTTTTGTGGATCGTACAAGTGCACAGTTGTATGCAACTGAAACAATGATTGCGCAAATTCGTGAAGTCTATGAACTTTACGGTTTTGAAGCACTAGAAACTCCAATTTTTGAATATACAGATGTGCTGGGTAAGTTTTTACCGGATTCAGATCGTCCAAATGCGGGCGTTTTTTCGCTACAAGATGATGATGAGCAATGGATGTCTTTGCGCTATGATCTTACCGCGCCTCTTGCTCGTTATTTTGCCGAGAATTTTGAAGTTTTGCCAAAGCCTTATCGCAGTTATCGTCTTGGCTTTGTTTTTCGCAATGAAAAACCAGGTCCAGGGCGGTTTCGGCAATTTATGCAGTTTGATGCGGATATTGTTGGAACACCAACGGTTGCAGCTGATGCCGAAATTTGCATGATGGCAGCCGATAGTTTGGAAAAACTAGGGTTTCAGCATCATGAATATGCCATTCGTCTGAACAACAGAAAAATTCTCGATTGCGTTTTAGAGAAAATTGGTTTGGGGGGAAATGAGCAGGCTGAAAAGCGCTTAACTGTCTTAAGAGCAATTGATAAACTGGATAAATTTGGTTCTGAAGGGGTGCGTTTGCTTTTGGGAAAAGGGCGTTTGGATGAAAGTGGTGACTTTACAAAAGGGGCGGAGCTTAAGGATAAAGAGATTGAGTGTATTCTTACCTTAACTGCTGCTGGAGCTGAAACAGCAGAAGAAACGCTTGAGGTTCTTAAAGAAGTGGTTGGTGATCATGTTCAAGGGCGTGAGGGAATTCGTGAGCTTGAGGAAATGCAAGCAATTTTTGTCGCAAATGGCATTCAGAATCGTATCAAGATTGATCCATCGGTGGTGCGTGGACTGGATTATTATACAGGTCCTGTTTTTGAGGCTACGTTGCTTTTTGATGTTTTCAATGATGATGGGCAGAAAGTTGTTTTTGGCTCCGTTGGTGGTGGTGGGCGTTATGATGGATTGGTGGCACGCTTTCGTGGTGAAAACATTCCAGCAACAGGTTTTTCAATCGGGGTCTCACGCTTGATCGCTGCTTTGCAAAATCTTGGAGAGTTGCCTATGAAAGAGTCAACAGGGCCGGTTGTTGTGCTGATGATGGATAAAGAGCCAGAGGCGGTTGCTGGTTATCAAAAAATGGTGATGCAGTTGCGTGGTGCCGGAATTCGTGCTGAGCTCTATTTGGGGGCATCGGGGATAAAAGCGCAGATGAAATATGCAGATCGACGCCAAGCGCCTTGTGTGGTTATCCAAGGCTCACAAGAACGTGAGAGTGGAAAAATACAGATCAAAGATTTGATTGAAGGGGCGCGGTTATCTCATGAAATTAAGGATAATCAAACATGGCGTGAAAGTCGACCAGCACAAGTGACGGTTGATGAAGATCAATTGGTCAAAACGGTACAGGATATTTTAGCAGCTCAAAAATGATAATGGTAAAAGTCTTTATACAAGTGATTGTTCGAAATATTTTGGAAATTTGAAACTCAATTTTTTAAATTTGTACTTTGCTCGTTTACACGTGCTGACGCACGCGTTCAAAATCGAGTTTTTGGAGTGCGTGCGGAATAAAAGAGAGATTTTTAAAGAGGTAAATAAGCGCTATTTGCTATAAAATGTGCCCTTCTGAGGATGCGATGATAATGCGTTAAAATGAGCAAAAAAATTTTAACGAAGAAAAAACTCTGAGAAAATTAAAGGGTTTCACGTAACGCTTCTGCAAAAGTTTATAAAAATATTGACAAGTTCATATTGGCTTCATCTTTGAATTCTCATCTATGAGCATCAAATCCTTTGATGTTCTCTTCTTGGACATTACAAAATCTAGTCTTATTGCAAAAGGAGGGAGAACTAGAGCGTTTTATCCTAAAAGACTTTTTAAGCTTCAAAAAACAATGGAATGACTTAAATCGAACAATTTTTTACAGGAGCATGTTTGGATGAATTGTAAGCTGCCATAATGGTAACTGACTGATAATATGTATTATTTCATAAAATCAACTCTTTAATGGAGAAATGAAAATGGTCCAATATGATTTTACTCTGCTCTATGAACGAAATCCCTTTATTCTTGAAAGACCTGAGAATATTGGAAAGTCATTTAGACTTCCTCCTTCAAATTTCGGATTTGAAGATCTTCCGCAAATTACCTTTTCAGGCGCCTCGTCATGTCGGCGTATGATTTTTGGGCTATCATTTAGTGGTATGAAAGCATTTTTTGTGATGTTGTGGCAGGTAGGGAAAATGTTAGATGAGGGGGATGATGTGGATTTATGGTTTGATCAGATAACATTGGATCATGATATTCTTGAGGAATTTTTGACTTGTGATCTTTCAATTCAAGAACCAGAATATCTTAATTTTGAAAGTTTTAAAGAAGGTATCAAAGAATTAGAAAAGAATAAAATTGTAGCGAAGGGGACAAAAAAAGATTGTTATTTCATCAATCCAGATATTTTTGGTCTTCCTGAATGTGATGAAGATTTTGAGTTCGATGAAGAGGAAGAGATAGAAGCACACTTTACGGTAGAATACCCGAATAAACAACTCCTTTAACCGTTTTTCTCTTAGAGAAAAATAAAAGCTTAGAATAAATGGCTATGAGAACAGCAATGAGTCTGTTTATGGTATGTGAATTGGAATGTTTGCGGGATCTGTTTTGATTTAATATTCTCCATGAATGGTTCTTTATGCAGAGCGGTTTTTATGCCATATTTTCTTCTTTTTATGAGACATAAGTTAATTTGAACTGTGCACCTCTTCAAACAAATGTTTGATCTGTATTTTCTTTCTTGATACTTTTGTAAACTTTGCAGTAATGATGTTCATAGCTCTTGTATTTTGGCGCGTTTACGAGAGGTATTTTTACTCTTTTTAATCGTTTATTCATATGCCAATCCCACTTGCTAATGAGCAAGAAAATAGTTTTAAGGGATTCAATATAAGAAGGGATAAAATAAAACAATCTTATGATATTCGGCTCCTCTCATTCAATATGCAAAATTATAAATTATCTTTATAAATCAAAGTATTGTTCGATACAAAGTTTTTCTCAGTATGAGAAATTTAGCATTGATCTTGCATATTTCATCAATACGTTAGTCCTTGATGTTTCTGAGAGAGTTTTGCATGAATTTGCGCATTTGGCAATTGCATCCCCATTTTTTGATAGCGTGCAACAGCTTTTAACTCTTTGATTTTTTAGCTCCACAACGGGTCCAGATTTTTCATCAGCAATTTTTCAAGTTTTTTCAAAGCCGTTAAAGCGTGAAATATTTATTGAAAAAATTATTGCTGTAATATTTTCTCACAGAAGGCGCACAATCAACTTATCGTGTCTGTTTTCACGAATAGATGTTGTAAAAAGTAAACGACACAAATCTTCCTCCTCAGGAAATTTGTGTCGTAAAATTTTGTTTAAATAGACGATTGGGGGAATTAGCTTTTCAAGGCTTCTAAAACATGTTGTGGTGAAGAAACTTCATAAGGATCTGTTGCACAATTATCTGAAAAACCTGCTTCTTCGAACCATTGTTCAACCACACCATCATTAATAACAGCTGCATAGCGCCATGATCGCATGCCGAAACCAACATTGTCTTTTGCAACCAGCATACCCATTTTGCGTGTGAATTCACCAGAGCCATCGGGAATTAATTTCACGTTTTTGATATTTTGTGCTTTTCCCCAAGCATTCATGACAAAAGCATCATTGACGGAAAGGCAATAAATTTCATCAATACCCGCTTGTTTAAATTCATCATAGAGTTTTTCAAAATCAGGCAGCTGAAAGGTTGAGCAAGTAGGGGTAAAAGCTCCAGGAAGAGAAAAAAGAATAACACGCTTTCCTTTAAAGTAAGCATCGCTGTTAACTTCTTGCCACCGATAAGGATTGTCTCCAGCCATTGATTCATCGCGTACGCGTGTGTGGAATGTTACATTGGGAACTGTTTTTTTCATCATCATGATGCTCCTGTATTCTTTTACGAAAATTTTGTTTTAAAACAGCCTTCGTATTTAAAAACATATGGCAAAAAGCGTTTTAAACAAAAGGGCTTCTTTAAAAATTCTTACTTCTAACGAGTGTGCAAATATTTCACACTTCCGTCAAGTAGAATTAATGGTCGACTTTGGATACTCTTCACCTTAAAATTATAGGAAATCATATAAAGGTATTGATATGACCATAAAGACAGTTTTAACCACGGCTTTTGAGGGGCAAAAACCGGGAACGTCTGGTTTGCGCAAAAAAGTGTCTGTTTTTCAACAACCCCATTATGTAGAAAACTTTATACAGTCTCTTTTTGATAACATTGGGCCTCTTGAAGGAAAAATGTTGATTCTTGGGGGGGATGGGCGCACTTTTAATCGTACTCTTCTTCAGATTGTGTTGAAGATGGCGGCGGCGCATGGTGTTTTTTGTGTTAAAATGGGAAGGGGCGGTATTCTTTCTACACCTGCTGTTTCGCATCTTATTCGTAAAACTCATGCCCATGGTGGACTTATTCTTTCTGCAAGCCATAATCCTGGTGGTCCAGAGGGAGATTGTGGTATCAAATACAATGTCTCCAATGGTGGACCGGCTCCTAATTCTTTATGTGATGCTATTTTTGCAACATCGCAACGTCTTTCCTTTTATAAAATTCTTGAAGCACCAGATATTGATTTAGATAGGCAAGGTACGGTCTTTATGGGAGCCATGCGGATTGATATTATCGATCCTGTCGCTGATTATGTTGCTTTGATGCAAGAGCTTTTTGATTTTGACTGTATTGCTAAGGCCGTTGCTCGAGGTCTTACTTTACGGTTTGATGCCATGCATGCGGTAACAGGGCCTTATGCTCATGAAATTTTTGAAAAATGCTTAGGATTTTCTGAAGGGACAGTGGTTAATGGTATTCCTTTGCCAGATTTTGGAGGCGGTCATCCAGATCCCAATTTGGTTTATGCCAAGGCTCTTTATGATTTATTGATGTCAGAGCAAGGACCAGATCTTGGCGCAGCCTCTGATGGTGATGGAGATCGTAACCTCATTATTGGTCGTGGGCAATTTGTCTCGCCTTCGGATTCTTTGGCTATTATGGCTGAACATGCACACCTTATTAAAGGATATCGAAAAGGTGTTGTAGGGATAGCGCGTTCTATGCCAACGGGGCGTGCTGCTGATTTAGTTGCGGAAAAACACGGATTAAACTTTTTTGAAACGCCAACGGGATGGAAGTTTTTTGGAACCCTTTTGGATGCGGGGAAAGTAACCTTTTGTGGTGAAGAAAGCTTTGGAACTGGCTCTCATCACATCCGCGAAAAAGATGGTTTATGGGCTGTCCTATTTTGGTTAAATCTTTTAGCGGTAACAGAAAAAACTGTCGCACAGATTGTTCAACAGCATTGGTCCACCTATGGGCGTTTTTACACGTTACGGCATGATTATGAAGAAGTCGAAGCAGATAAAGCTTTGGCATTACTAGAGTATTTGCGTGCGCACTTACCACATGCAGGAACTGAAATTGCTGGATTTTTCGTCAAAAAAGCAGATGATTTTACATATCATGATCCTGTTGATCAGAGCGTTAGCACGCGGCAAGGTATACGTATTTTTTTCGAGAATGGAGCACGGTTGGTGGTTCGTTTGTCGGGAACAGGGACGCTAGGTGCTACTTTACGACTTTATTTTGAACAGTATGAAAGTGATCCGCGCAAACACAATTTTAATCCGCAAGAAGTTCTCCAACCTTTGCAACAGGTGGCACTAAAACTGTTAAACATACAACAAGCATTGGGGCGAGATCGTCCTGATATTATCACCTAAGATCATTGGAATGTTTTTTTGTAAAGGTATGATGATTGATCACATGGATGTGATTTTAGGGGCGTGATTTTATGTGCCATAAGCCAGAGCTTAACTCTATTTTTAGGCGAGAATTGTTTTTTCCTCTCTTACATATCAATCGGATTCCTAAAACTGCCGGATTCTTAAAACTAAATGCTGTAGGAAATTATAATCGAGCATAATCGGAGCATTTATGTCCAATGGGTTTGCTCAATGGCTTGATAGAAATTTTTGTTTAATAGGGGAATGTTTCTCATACAAAACAAAATACGATCATTGTTGCACATTTCATATGTTTGTTTTAAAGAAGCTTCTCTCTCAAGACGCTAAAAACGCATCTTATGCGTGTTGCTTTGAAAGGGATAACCGGCCATCCATTGAGCAGCATCATTTTTACGCTTATGAGAGAGTAAGACGGCACCATCATTCACTTTGCCCGCTTTCAATGTTGGCTCTTATATTTGAGAGTGTTTAGTATTTTGGATAATCGTTTTACACGGATTTTCCTACTTGTAACATGCAAACAAAAGGCTTTGGTTGTTTCAATGTAAAAGGGGTTGAGAGAATCTCAGCTTATTTATCGGCTCTCATTCAATATACAAAACCATTAACTATGATCATAAATTAGTTTGTTCTCTAACATTATGAATGCTTTACTTAAATAAAAGGTCAAGTTGAGGCTATCATTGTCTTGTTTCTCAGTTTTTAGCTCTTTGGAAGCGTTTTTATTCAGAGATGTTCCTTTTCTAATTGTTTTTTATTCATTCGTTAATTGTATTGCTGATGTGTAAGAAAATGATTTTGATTAATTTATTAGAGAGAATGAAGTGAGTAAATTTTATGATATGCGGGGGCTCATTTAAGTTATATAATGATCAATCATTTTTATAAACTCATGTATGGTGTGTGATGATAGCATTCATGAACACAGTTGGCAGATGAGGATTGAAACAAAGGGAAATGTTTTTCTAAAATAATGGACAATAAGCACTTCTTGCTTTATGACCAGTCATAATGAATGATTTTTCTTTTAATAAGGGGAATTTATGACCCAATATCCCAAATGTCCTCGTTGTGATTGTCTTTATACTTATGAAGATGGTGAAAATTTTGTGTGTCCTGAATGCGCACATGAATGGCCGCAAAAAAACGATGATACGGTTCTTGTCAATACTGTTTATGATGCCAATGGTCAGATTTTAACAAACGGAGATACCGTTATGGTGATAAAAGATCTGAAAGTAAAAGGCGCTTCATCTGTTTTAAAAGGTGGTACTAAGGTAAAGAATATTCGCTTGGTGGATGGAGATCATAATATTGATTGCAAAATTCCAGGGATTGGTCAGATGAGTTTAAAGTCGGAGTTTGTGAAAAAAGTTTAAGCATTTGTCCTCTTGCAATTGTTTTTGGATTTCGTTGGTTTTCTATTTTTACATTCTTCTCTAATTGGGCATATTTTTCTCCAGTGGCTTCTTTTCTTGTTTCATAGATTACACCAATCAGATAGAAGCAATATGTTTTCCTTTATTGCAAAGCCATGTATCGCAGAGAAATAGCGACTCTGTCTTTTTCTTTTAATATGCGGTTATGGCGGACTGGATGTTGACTCACAAGCAACAATAAAAGTATGCGCTTTATGAGAAGAATAATACCGTAAAGTAGACAAACTTATTCCTGCTGAATTGAAAAAATATTCTCATTTTTTGTATCAGATAATTTCTCAAACAACCATAATAGATCTGGCTTCAATGTATTTATTTTTTACAGGTAGTTATATTTTTTCGTCATGTTTATGGAAATGAGATTGAAAATGATAGGGGGGGAATTCTTGATTTTAAGAATGGAAAAAGGACGCTATGATCTTGATAAGGTCTTATTGCCATGCATTTTCCAGCCCTTAGTACTGCAACAGTCTCTTATAAAAGTGTACATAAGAGCTATTAAAAATAGTTTTTGTTATTATCCAGTTTGTGCTGTGTAAGCGGACGATTTTGATTGATTCAACATGGAACAGAATTGAAATAAGAAGAATGTCAGAATTCTCATTGCAAGTTGCAAAATGTGATCTTTGTCGAGTTGCTGAAACAACATATTGATTTATAATAATAAATTAGCGTTATTCATATTGAATTAGAACCCCGAATAACGTGGGATTCTCTCATTTCAAATCTGTTCCATGTTGAATCAATTAAAATCACTTGCTTGCACACCACAAGCGGGGCTGGCGTGTGGGTAAAAATGAGGAAAGAAAGGATTAAAATGACTCTTATGAATCGTCTTAATGAAAGAGCTGTCGCATCATTAGGGGCTGGCAGATATGATGATGGTGCCGGCTTGCTACAAGGAGTATTTTGCGTGATTTGTCGTTGGAAGCACTGAGAAAGATAGAGCAAATGAGCACTCTATCTTACAATGTTTTCTTTTTTGAGTTTTCTTTTTTTGTAACGAGGTCGTGTTTTCCTCGTTAAAATTGCATGACAAGATTATAAAACAAAATAAATTTAAAGTGCACACCCATGCATTGTACTTCTGTGTACGATTGGTTTGTTGAAATAACTTATGCTTCTTAAAGGGGGCTTTGAAATCTTTTTAAGGCATATGTGGAGGTGAAAGGTGAGTGAAGGTATCATTATTGGACAGATTTTTTTAACAGTACTCTATCTTTATGGCTGCATAGCTTACTTCTAAAATTTCAGGAATAAAATGACGTAAGATTTTTACATTCCATGTTTGAGCGCTGTTGAAGAGGGGCAATCGGTGTGGTTATTTTATCTATTGAGGTCAATATTTATTGTGGCATGGCTTCAACGCCTAAAACTTCAGGGATAAAATGACGTAAAAGGTTTTCAATACCATGTTTGAGAGTTGCCGTTGAAGAGGGACATCCAGCGCAGGAGCCCCGCATATTGAGATAAACAATACCATTTTCAAATCCGCGAAAAGTAATGTCTCCACCATCATTGGCAACCGCTGGGCGGATACGCGTTTCAAGCAGATCTTTAATGGTTAAGACAATATCAGCATCTTTTTCGTCATAAAATTCTTCGTTAAGGGCATGGGTTTGTGCTTGTGTTGTAGCGTTGGTGGTGATCACTGGCTCATTGGATAGAAAATGTTCCATGATTGTGCCTAAAATGACGGGCTTGAGATGTTGCCATTCCCCTTCTTTTTTGCTTACGGTGATAAAATCATAGCCTAAAAAAACACCATTGATATTGGGAATATTAAACAGTTTAGCCGCCAAAGGTGAGTTTTTAGCTGCTTCTTCAGGGTCACGAAATTCTAATACGCCCTCAGAAAGAACCACGCGTCCTGGCAAGAATTTAAGAGTTGCAGGGTTTGGGGTGGTTTCAGTTTGAATAAACATAGATTCTCCTTTTATAATGAAGGATTGGGAAGATCTTACATTGTAGAATATTATATTTTTTAGGCAATAGATCTAATATCTTCATCGGCAAGATTGCTAGGAATAACAATGACAGGGATTGAAAAAGCTGTTCCTTTATTCCCGATTAATTGAACAAGGGGACCTGGTCCTTCTGTATGTCCACTGGCTGCTAAAACAATTAGTGCAATCCTTTTATCTTCGTCGATCAGTTTGGAAATCTCATCAATTTTTTTTCCTTCACGCACCACTATTTCTGTTTCAAGCGCATGGGTGGTGCGGACTTCACTGGCAATGTCTCCTAATATTTTATGAGCACTTTGCTTTGATTCTGTGCGCATAACGTTGTTTACACCCAGAAAATGTTGAAATTCTACACTATCAACGACACAAAGTAATACCAATGTTCTACTGGTGTTTTGGGCATGTTGTGCGGCAAACGCAACGGCACGCCGACACTCTGGTGTTTCATCGATAATGACTAAGTTTTTTTTCTTTGGTTCTTTTTTCGGATTTTTGGGTTTGGAAATCATGCACTTTCTCTATTTTGTACAAACGATTTTTTTGCTCTCTACAGTTTTTAGTTTTATTATTTTTATGTATCGTGCAAAAATCCAATAATTTCACGAATTTTTTTCATATTTTCTTCTGCGAGCATACTAGCACGTTTAGCGCCATCATGCAAAACAGAGTCGATATAATCACTTTCTTGATGAAGTCGACGTAATTCTTCTGTTATAGGGGCAAGCTTATGGACAACAAGGTCGGCTAGAGCTGTTTTAAAATGCGAAAATTGTTGACCAGAAAATTCTAAAAGAATCTTTTCTTTGCTAACTTTGGCAAAGGCAGCATAAATACCAAGCAGGTTGTCCACTTCTGGTCGTTCTTTTAAAGCGGTGAGGGTATCGGGAAGAGGAGCCGAATCCGTTTTGGCTTTGCGTATTTTTTTTGCGATAAGATCAGCATCATCGGTCAAATTAATGCGTGAAAAATCTGAAGGATCTGATTTTGACATTTTTTTCGTTCCATCGCGCAAAGACATAACGCGTGTGGCTGTTGTTCCAATAAGCGCCTCTGGGAGGGGAAAAAAGCCTTGTCTTTTTTCTTCATCTGTTTGCATAGAGATACCAAAATTTAATTCGGCAATACGCTGTGCATAGTCGTTGTTAAATTTTTGTGCAATATCGCGTGTGAGTTCAACATGCTGTTTTTGATCTTCGCCTACTGGAACATGCGTTGCACGATAGACTAAAATATCAGCGGCCATCAAAGTGGGATAGGCAAAAAGCCCTAGGGATGCTTTTTCGCGATCTTTTCCTGCTTTATCTTTAAATTGTGTCATGCGTTGAAGCCAGCCAATACGGGCAACACAATTAAAAATCCAGGCGAGTTCAGCATGTTGAAAAACACGTGATTGGTTAAAAATAATGTGTTTTTGAGGATCAATACCGGAGGCTAAAAAGGCTGCTGTCACTGTTTTGGTGGATTCGCGTAAAGTAAGGGGATCTGGGTTGACTGTGAGCGCATGCATATCCACAACACAATAGAGGCAGTGATGAGAGTTTTGCAGTTCAACCCAACGCTGAATGGCTCCAAGATAATTGCCAAGATGTAAATGACCACTCGGTTGTACGCCGGAAAAGACAAGTGGTGTGAAGGTATCCATAGGAGTGCTCTTTCTTCAATTAAGGTTATTCATTTTATTGTTTTTGACAAAGTATAGATATTATGAGCGTTTTTTCAAATTTTTAAGCGTGTGAAAAAAGGAACGGGTGTTGAATAAAAAATAGGCACTAAAATAGATCAAAAATATGCCAATCATGATCCCAGCTAAGGTGATCGCGCGCAAGAAAAATGATGCTTGTGAGGATAAAGGAAAAGACAAAAAAACACACACATTCAATCCGTAATAGAGGGCTAGTGCACTCAAAAGAGTTGCCATCATGAGACATAATATTCGCTTTATCAGTTGGAAGTCGTATTTCCAATAACCGCGTTTGATAAGGACACTCCACAGCAACAGTGTGTTGGCCCATCCAGAGGTAATTTCAGCAATAACAATGCCTCGTGCAGATAGAATAGGAAATAATGTTAAGGCGAGACTGATATTGATGAAAACGCAAATACCTGTAAAAATCATCGGTGTTTTGGTATCTTCATGGGCAAAAAAATTAGGAATAAAGACCTTAATAAGAACAAAAGCTGGAAGTCCTAATCCATAAAGTTCTAGTAATTGTGCAACATGGTGTGTTGATTGACTGGTAAATTGTCCTCGCTCAAAGAGCAAACTGACAATGGGAGTGGAGAGCAGCAAAAAAGCAATGGATGCTGGAAGTGTTAACAACAATGTTAATTCAATAGAGCGATTTTGTAAATGGTGGGTTTCTTTATGCTTTTTGCTCCGCAAAGCGCGTGTTAATTCTGGTAAAAGAACGGTTGCAACGGCAATGGCGATTACGCCTAGAGGCAATTGGTAAAGACGATCAGCGTACATCAAAGAAGAGACAGCACCCGATTGACTAGAAGCAATGTTGGTATTAATGAGCAAATTGATTTGTGTGATGCCACCCGTAATGGCTGCTGGGAATGCTAAAGTTAATAGCTTGCGAACATTAGGACTTAAATGGGGCTGGCGGAAGGAAATTTTCATTCCACTTTGACGCAAAGCAAGGGCAATTAAGGTGAGTTGAAGAAGCCCTGCTGCTAATACACCCCAAGAGAGATTTAAGCCGATATGCCAAGCGTCAAGTTTATAGATCCAAGCATAGGCAAGCACACCAATCAGAATAATGTTTAAAAAGAGTGGGGCAATGGCGGCAATAAAATAGCGTCGCAGAGCATTAAGCATGCCCCCCATCATGGCAGCAAGCGACATGCAGGTTAAATAGGGAAACATGATTGCAGTAAAGTGAATGGTAGCGTTAAATTTTGTTGCATCTTCGGTAAAACCTGGGGCAATAATGGTTCGTACCAAAAAAGGCATACTCAGTTCCATCGCAATCGTTAACAGTAAGAGCAGCGAAAAGAGAACACCAAAGACTTCTTCTGCAAATTTGCATGCCGTTTCGTGACCTTCTTCAGTGATTTTTTTTGCAAAAAGAGGAATGAAAGCAGCGTTAAAGGCACCTTCAGCAAAAAAACGACGAAATGTGTTGGGAAAACGAAAAGCAGCGTTAAAGGCATCAGAAACAGGACCTGTCCCTAGGGCTGCTGCCATAAGCATTTCGCGTACGAAGCCAAAAATACGGCTCATAAGGGTTCCGGAAGCAACTGTTGCAATTTTTTTAATCAATGTCATAAAGATATATCAACTTTGTTGTAAAAGAGAAGCGATGACAGGAGAAATAAACCGTTTTAAATCGTAAAAATCTGATCTCTATCCTAATCAAGGATACTTTTGGAAAGCGTTTTACGACGGTGTTTATCTCTCTGTCAACAATGGTGCTTGAAGACTTTTTTATGCTCCTTGTTTACTGTTGCATTAAAATTTTTATTGTTGCCATAAAATAATTAAAATTTCTTTTTCAAACTGAAATATGGGAGAAATATCATAACAGTTTTAAGGGATATATAAGGATATATAATGATAATTTCTCTTTATGTTTTGATGTCGTGAATAATGCAACCCAATACCTTACTGTTTTACGTGAGGGGCATGACCCTATTTAAAGAACGCAAATAAAATAAAAGCATGAAACAATGTGCAATTTCCATTATTTAAAAAACAGCGCTTTAGATGTTTTAAAAAGTCGTAAGGTTGAGCTAAAAGGTGATGGTAAAGCTGGTGATTGGTTTTCACTTTTACGGCTTTATGTTCTCTCCAAATTTGGCTGCCTTTTCGTTTTAGAGATTACATAAACAAAAGGATAGGAAGACGTGATCTTTCAACAGCATTTTGTCTGTTTTTAGCACGACAGGTAATGAAAGTGATTCATTATCATTTTCAAAAATGATTGATCCTTTTATTTTTCCTGTTCAGGTTTCTTTTCACAGTTGATGAGGATAACATCTGAGAAAATAAGATAAAATTGCTCTCTCATGGTTTCCATTCTCGTTGAGGTCGATTGATTTGCCGATGAAGGCAGGGGGGGGTAAAGGCTATCATTTTTACCAGAGAGGGCAAAAAAGTTAAAGTTTATGGACCCTTTAGATATTCATTGCCATTGCTTTTGTGTGCTCTGTTTTGTGAGGTTGAATATTTTCTTGTCTTTTAGGACTCTGATTGACGTTTTCTGTCATTTTTTGCACTTTAATTGCTTCTTTATCAAGAGTGTTGGAACATTTTTTTTCATTATTTTTCTTTATAGATTGATGTTGGATAGATTGATACTGGTTTGGTGCTAAGCGCTCATCGAATTTATGGTTATAAAAATACATGGGTTGTATATGCTGTTCTATCTCTTTTATCTGCTTGATTATTTCCATGATCTCTTTTGCTTTAACGGTTGATGTACCAAGACTCTTCGCAAGTTTTTCAGGATTATTTTCCTTTATAGCTTCATGCTCGCTTGAGGATAAGCGCTCATTGATTTTTTTGATATAAGTCCTTATCTCCCCCCTTAATTCAGGAGAGTTTGATAAAGTTTCTTGCTGTTGTGCTTTTGACAAGGAAAAGAGATTTTTCATCCAAGCCTCAGGAATTTTTACCGACTGTTCACACCGCCTTTGTTTTTCATGATGGGTATGGAGAATGTCTCTTTCTGTTTGTTTAAAAATATTGATATAACGATCAATGGCTCTACAGAGGGGCAAAATATTTGCTTCAGCATGGGCACGCGCGTTGTTTTTTATGCCAAATACATTGCTACCAGAAAGCTTAGAAATAGATTGGGGAGAGGTGGTAATTTGATAGGTGAGCTGTTCTCCTTCAGTATGATTTTCATGGATCATCTCAATTCTTTCCTGCAAAATATGACGATTGCCATAAATGATTTGACACAAAGTTTCGATTTCTTTTCTTCTTGCTTGAATGGATGCGTTGTTTTTTATCCTTGTGGCAATTTCATTGCTGGTAAGGGGGGCTATTGTTTCTGCGGGGATAAGCACTTCTTGCTGGTTTTGAATTTTTGGTGCTGTAAAGGAGAGGGCGTCACCGATTTTTAATGTCTGTATTTGCTCTGGGGTGAGATCTTTTTTATTTCCCAAGATGAAAATCCCGTTGGCATCAAGCATGAAGCCATTGGACCCACTGCCTCTGTAGAAGCCTTTATAGGTATGACCTTCTTTTGCTGTTATAATAAGATGATTATGAAGACTCTCAAATCCGATATGTTTCATATTGTCCATGAATTCTTTTAAAATAAGTATTTTTTCTGGATTTGAGATATCCTCAAGCAGATGTTTCATCTCTTCCTTATCGTTATGTTTTAGCGATGCAATGCTGGCAAGATTCATACGTTTTTCTGTTACAAGAGAAAAGTCGAGTGTGTGGCCAGCAACTTGCCCAAGTTTTTCAAAAAACATTCGTTGTGTGCGTCCATTACCTTCTCTGAAGGGATGCGTATAGTTGAGCTGTATCAACATTTCAGTGACATGTTCAATAAATGTTTCGCGGGTTAAGCCTTTTAAACTATTCGTTTCAGCAAGTATTTTATCTAAATTTTCTAGTCCCTCTTGTATCTGTTTTGCTGAGGCAAAAGAAATCCCAGCTTTTTTCATCATTGGCATATAAGCAACGGTACCATCTTCAAATGTAAATGGTTTTTCGCGTGTTTGTCCGGCCCATTCAAAAGTATTTTTAAATAGGGTGTGATGAATATATTGGAGATATGTGGAAGTTAGTTTTTGCGGTGGCGCTTCTTGGCGTAGATGAATGATTGCTTTTGTTGTATCATGGGCACATTGCACTTTTAATTTTTTATAGTCGTTTATTCCATATTTATTTTTTAAGGTGATACTATTAGGGCAAAAGAAATTACGGTACATTGTCTTATTTTCTTCGGTTTGAGGCGATGAGGATAATTTCTCCTGTAAGGTGAGAGGGACGGTGTCCGTTTTTTTTGTACCAGTGTCCCAGTATGCCATTGCTTTTTTTGGGGGCTGTTTCATTCTTTCTTGATGATCAGAGCGTTTTTCCTTTGTCATTTGGACAGATATTGGATTATTTGTCGCTGTATTGCTGGTCTGTAAAATGTTTTTTTGGAAATCTTTTTGCATTTGCCTCATAGAGGAAGCAGATTGAGCAATTGGTTTGGTCATTTGTTCTTGTTCTTGCAAATTTTCGGGCATAACTTCAATGCTGTCATGTAAAGCATGAGGGGCACTCCATGGTGAAAAATGGGCTTTTTCTTTTTTCTTTGTTTGAATGGATGCGTTGTCTTTGCTCTTTTCAGTTATTTCATCGTTTGTGAGAACGGCTCTTTTTTTTCTGGAAGCAATGTTTTTTTCTGGGTTTTGAGTTTTGGGCGCTGTAAAGGAGAGGGCGTCACCGATTTTTAATGTCTGTATTTGCTCTGGGGTGAGATCTTTTTTATTTCCTAAGATGAAAATCCCGTTGGCATCAAGCATGAAGCCATTGGGTCCACTGCCTCTGTAGGTACCATGATAGGTTTCTCCTTCTTTTGCGACGACAGTGAGATAATAATTTTTTTCATCCAATCCAAGCTTTCTCATAGAGTTGGTAAATTCTTGTAAAATGAGCAATTTTTCTGGATTTGAGATATCCTCAAGCAGATGCTTCATAGGCTCTGGATCGCCATGTTCCATGGCAGCGGCGCGGACAAAGTCTTTACGTTTTTTGCTCACAAGAGAAAAGTCTAGCTCATGTCCTGCTGCTTGAGCGAGTTTTTCAACAAACAGTCTCTTTGTGCGCCTATTGCCCTCTCTAAAAGGATGCAAGTGGTGCAAATCTATCATTATTCCAGCGGCTTGTTCAACGAATTCTTCGCGCGTTAAGCCTTGTAAATTATTCTTTTCAGAAAGCGTTTTATCTAACTTTTCTAGTCCCTTCTGTATTTTTTTGCCAATCGCAAAAGGTTTTGTAAATTCTTTTCTTTTCAAAATGGGCATAGAAGCAACAGTACCATCTTCAAATGTAAAAGGCTCTTCGCGTGTGTGTCCGGCCCATTCAAATGCACGGGAAAAGAGGCGTTGATGAAGGTATTTTAGATAAGAGGCATTAAACTGCTCTGGTAGAGGTTCTTGATGCAGTTTTATCATTTCTTTTTTTACATCATTAGAACAGCATTCTTTTAATATTTCTTGCTCTTTGATGCGGTATTTATTTTTAAGCACCTTGCTATTGAGGTAGAAAAAATTTTGCGCTTCTTCATTGATTTGCTTAGAAATGGCTGCACTAATTGCAGAGTGTTGTTCTTGCAATTTTTCCTGTGAGGAAGAGGCATAATGTTTAGTGTTTTCTTTCATGTATATTTCCTTTCAAATGTTAACATTATTTTTTGAAAGCTTTTTTTACATTTTTTGCCTTTAATTATTTTCATTGCGTTTTCTTCAAAGAAGAATGCCCATTTGAATGATTGAAAAAATTGACCTTATTCGCATGGAACAAAGTTAAAGTGTGTAATTTTTATGAAGTATTATCGTGAAATTTTATCAATGAATTCTGTAAAATAATGGGGTGTCTTATTCAAAGTTTTCTGTATTTCATACACCGTCTTTGATGCAATCTTGGCAAGATAATTGCACCAAAGTTTTGTATGAAAAGCCAACAATTGTGAGATTTATCACGACAAAGCTATAGCTTTTGATGCTTCGGCTCTGCGCTGTCGAATATGCGGCTGGTCTTCTTGTCTAGAAGTTTCTGCAACTTCTTGATGCCGCTTTACTGTTGAGCGTTCAGGCAGCTTCGGGGGCTGCGATAAGCTTTGCTGCTTTTGTAATTTTTTATCGAGATCGGTAAGTGGTTGATAACGTTTTTGTTGTTCTGCCTGATGGTTTTGCACAATGGTTTCTCTTAACTGTTTTATTGTATCAGCATAGTCCTTAATGGCGGTACAAAGGGTAGGGATATTTTCTTCAGCGGCTTTGCGTGCTCCGTTTTTTATGCCAAGGGTTTTTCTACCAGCAAGTGGAGCAAAAGATGTAGAATCCTTTTTAATTTGAAATACAAGCTCTTCTCCCATCTCTGGAATTTTGTGCATATCTTCCATTCTATATTGTAAAATAAATGGATCATCATAAACAATTTGGCACCAATATTGGATCTCTCTTTGACCATATTGAACCGATGGATCTTGTTGAACTCTGCGGGCAATTTCCTGATTTGAGAGAGGCTTTATTTTCTTTTCTGAATTGAGCGAATTTTGTAAATGTTGATTTATTGGCTCTTTCTCTTGTGCTTGTCGCTGATGTTGTTGTTCCGTGTGAAAACCTTGTGAAATATTTTCACTTTTTGTATATTTTGAAGTATACATATAACCGTTAATAGCAGCACATAGGGTAGGAAGAGTTTCTTCAGCTTGTTTGCGCGCGTTATTTTTTATGCCGAGAACTTTTCTACCAGCAAGCTTAGAAATAGACTTAGGCTGTTCTGTAATATCCCATAAGAGCTGTTCTCCCATATTGGGGTTTTCTTTGATTGCTTCTATTCTTTCTTCTAAAATAAGCCTGTTGCCATAAACCTTTTCGCACAAAAATCGTATTTCTTCTTGATATGCTACGAGTAACAGCTCTCTTTCCATTGTATTAATAGATGATTTTTGTCCGTGAGACGGTTTTGGTTGTTCAATTGCTGTGTGTGGAGAGGCAGGTTTTGGGACGATAGTATCGCTTTGTTTTCTGTTTCCCATACGGAGCGGTTTTCTTGAAGGAGGGACGGCATATGTTCCACTGTCTTGTGATGATGAACTGCTTTGCTGTCTGACTTTCATATGTGATGGTGTTTTGGGTCTAACACTTGGGTCGTATGTTTCAGGATTTTGGATTTTTGTACCGTTTTGCACTCTGTCTCTCATGCGTGGCGATGTTTGCGAAGTAGGCGTTGCATAGAGGTGTTCTCTCTCTTGAACCGTTGTTTTGTTTTGTTCTCTATCTTTTGCACGTGGTGGTCTTTGTGGAGCTGCTTTTGTGTGCGGAGAGGAGTTTTCTTGGATTTGTGAGCTGGGGATTTTTGTGCCGGTTTGTGCTTTTTCCCTCATGCGTGGGGGTGTTTGCGAAGTAGGCGTTGCATAGAGGTGTTCTCTCTCTTGAGCTGTTGTTTTGTTTTGTTCTCTATCTTTTGCACGTGGTGGTCTTTGTGGAGGCGTTTTTGTGTGCGGAGAGGAGCGTTCTTGGATTTGTGAGCTGGGTTGTAGATTTTCTTTTGTGCGTGGGGGTTTGGGCGGAGCTACTTTTGTTTGGAGAGGAGGTATCTCTTGGGTTTTGGTGCTGGGGATTTTAGCGCTGGAGGGCATTGTGCTGGTTTGAGTGTTTGCTCTCATGCGGGGGGGGGGCGGTGGCGCAACCTTTGGGTGGTGTGATAAATTTTCTGGGCGTTTTTCTACAGTTGGTTTTGGCAAATTTTGAGAAACTTGGGAAGGAGGGGTTCTGGTGGGGGATTGTTCAGCCGGTTGTTGAAATTTTTCCATCATTTCGGTGATAAAAGGGGAGGGATTTCTTTTTTTCATGCATGTTCCTTTCAAACTCTTCCAATATTGTTTTTAAATACTATTTAAAAACGTACGTTGGTTTTTATTCTGTTTTATGCTTTTTTACTCGGTCTTTACGAGAGCAGATATGAAACTGAATGGTTTCACAAGATGGGGCTTTCTTGGCTCAGATCATAATCATTTTCTAAAGATTGTTTTCTCCAGTGTTTGGGTTAAGGGACGGAAAAATAAATTTTGTATCAATTTTCTCTCTTTCTTGGCGCAAACACCTCTTTCCTGTGTTGCGCCAAGATGTTAGATTTAATGTGAAAACTTATGTCCTGTTTAGCTGGCAAAAGCCATCGCTTTTGGGGCGGTAGTTTTGCGAGGACGAATATCTGTTTCTCTTTGTTGCGTAGAGGTTGTTGCTTCTTCATGCGTTACTATTGAAGGCTCGGGGCGTTGAGCAGACTGTAAGACGCTTTGTTGTTGATGCAAGTTTTGCGATCTCTCAGAAGATGCTTCATTGTGTTTTTGTTTTATCTGCTCGGTTTGTGAAATGCTCTCTCTTACTTGTGTTACAGCCGTTGCATAATTGTCAGTGGCGTCAATGAGGTGAGAAAGACCAGCTTCAGCATGCCTGCGTGCTTGATTTTTAAAGCCACAAAAGTTACGACCAGCGTACTTGTGAAAAGATTGAGGATTTCCGACAAGTTGCTGTGCGAGTGCTTCTATTGTTTCAGGGTTTTGGAAAAGTGTTTCCACTTGTGATTGCAAAATGTTTTTGTTGCCAAAAACAACACCGCACCAATATTGGATTTGGGCATGGTGTCTTTTGACTTTTGAATGTTGGTGAATTTGGGTAGAAATTTCTACTTCTGAAAGCGTTGCTTTTTCACGTTGATCTGGTTTTTGTAGAAGTTTAGCGACGGCTTCCTTCCCCATAAAGCGTTCATAGTTTTTGAGTTCTTGCTCTGGAGATTGTAAGAGGTTCTCTCTTGCCTGTTTTACAGCTTCTGTATAACAATCAATGGTGATACTGAGAGTGGAATAACTCTCTTCCGCTTGTCTACGCACTCGATTTTTAAAGCCCAACATGCTGGTGCCTAGAAGTTTAGCAATACTTTCAGGATAGGCTGCCATGCGCCATGAGAGCTCTTCTCCTGCAGCTGGATTTCTTTGAATTTCTTGCATTTTTTCTTGCAAAATGTTTGGGTTGCCATAAGCACTTGCGGATAAACGTTGGATTTCTTCTTGATAGGTTCGAACCAATGAATGGTGTGGAAGCAATTGAATGATTTCTTCCTCTGAGAGAACTCTTGTTGTTCTTTGGGTAACTTGTGAAGGAATTGTTGCGTGTGTCGTTTCAGTTTTTTGCTGCCTTTTGGTAGAGCCGCCTCTTGTTAACGAAGCTGTTGGATTTGTTGATGCATATACAGTTTCTTCGCTTAAAAGAGATTGTCTTTCCTCATCTTCTTCCGGTATGGATGACAGTCTTTTGCTTTTTGAAGGCGTTTCTTTAGGAAGGGGGGCTGCGCCTGAGACCTCTGCCGCTGCTTGTTCATAGAGCTTTATAAGTTCTTGTATTGAAGAGGATGGAAAAGGATGAGGGTGGTTTTTTTTCATGCATGTTTCCTTTCAAAAATTGTTTTAGAAAACCTCTTTGGTGCATTCTTGCCTTTTATGCTTGGATCGCTTTGAGACAAAAGAAATATCGAGCTGAATGAGTTTCCAAAGATCTGCGCTATTTGCAATCAGCTTAATGGACATTTGTGTCTTTTATACAGTTTTTTTGTGAAATATTATCAATAAGTTATCAATAGTTGTCGTGAATTACAGGCGCCATTTTTAGGACTATCTTTTGTAACATTCTAAAACAATTCTTGGCGCAATCGCGATGAAACGATTTGCGCCAAGAAACTCACTGAAAAAAAATTACATGAAAAACAAAAACTATCTGTTTTTACGTCTATGCCTCCTTACATGGCATAAGAAAATCCTTTTTCTCCATGTCTTTGTCGTTGAGGGCTGTGCTCTGGACTATTGTGTTCTTGTCTTCTTGCGTGATGATGATGACGATGATGGTGTCTCTCAACTTGCTGAGAATTTTCTTGATGGCGTCTTTGTTCCGCTAGAGGGGTGTGCAATAGCTGTTCCATTGCATTTTCTACAGCTTTCGTATAACCATCAATGGCATCAACGAGCAGTTTAAAACCGTCTTCAGCTGCTTTGCGTGCTTGATTTTTTAAGCCAAGTGTGGAGCGTCCAGCAAGCCTATGCATAGATTCAGGATTTTCAGCAAGTTGATTTGAAAGCTCTTTTCCTTTAGTGGGATCTTTAAGTATGTCTTGCAAGTGCTGTTGGAAAAGCGTGTCACTGTTATAAACAGTTGTACCCCAATGCACGACCTCTTGTGCATATGCTTGAACTTGTGGATTTTTTAAAAGTATGACACTTATTTGATCAGCTGTGAGGGAAGATGAAGGTCTTCCTCTTTGTTGTGGAGCAACCATTGTATAGTCGGTTTCAGGATTTTCTCTTCCCCGATCAGGATGTCTCCCTCTTGAAGGGGTAACACTGCTAACAGTTGCGTATGTAATTTCTTCTTCGCGTTTTGGGGGAGCAACCTCTGTGTAATCGGTTTCAGGATTTTCTCTTCCCCGATCAGGATGTCTCCCTCTTGAAGGAGAAACACTGCTAACAGTTGCGTATGTAACTTCCTCTTCTGGGGTTGGACCGCGCTGGTTTCCTCTGGTTGGTTTCTTAACTTGTGCATAGAGGGCTTCTGGATTTGCAGAAGGATGTGGATGATGTTTTTTCATACATATTTCCTTTCAATATTTTTAGAAAACCTCTTTGGTGCATTCCCCACTTTTAGTTTTGATAACTTTTATATAAAGGAAGATATCCAACCGAATGACCGCCAAAGATTCTGCGCTATTCAATATTGATATGTAATGAACATTTATGTCTTTTATACAGTTTTTTTATGAAATTTTATCAATAAGTTACAATAAATTACAGGATCCACTTTTAGAACTATTTTTTGTAACATTCTAAAACAACTCTTGGCGCAATCGCTATGAAATGATTTGCGCCAAGAAACTCACTGAAAAAAAGATTAAATGAAAAACAAAAACTATCTGTTTTTACGTTTATGTCCACTTACATGGCAAAAGCCATTCCTTTTTCTCCATGTCTTTGTCTTTGTGGGCTGTGCTCTGGACTATTTTGTTCTTGTCCTCTTGCATGACGATGATGATGGTGGTGGTGGTGTCTGTGTTCTGCTTCTCTTTCTGGACTTTCTTGTCTTTGACCTCTTTCTCTTTCATGCTCCCGTGTAAACTGTTTATGGAGCTTTTGTGCCGTATGTATATGCCTCTCAAGAGCTGAGCAAAGGGGAGAAAAACCATCTTCAGCTTCTCTGCGGCTTGGAGACTTTACACCAAGTATTTTGCTCCCCGCAAGCTTGCCAGGACCTTCAGGATGTTCGGCAAGCTCCCATAAGATTTGCTCTGCACTTTGAGGGTTGTCAAGAATTTTAGCAAGGTGGTTATTCAAAGCATGTTCGTTACCATAAACAACTCTGCACCACTCTTGCGTTTCTCTTACACCATATTGAAAGTCTACGTTTTTTAAAAGCTTTGTTGTAATCACATCTTTTTGGGTTCTGGGAGGGGGTGTTGCTCCTCTGCCAACACCTTGGTAGATAGGATTTTCTAGTTGTTCAGACTCTTGCCTACCTTCAGCCCCCATGCCAACCGTTGTATAGACAGATTCGAGTGGTCTTTGGGGAGAGGGCTCACCACGTTCATCAAAGTTAAGCTCTGCATAGAGATGTTCCGGTTCTTGGCGATGTCCTCCACCCTGTGCTCCTCCACCAATTGTATCATAGGGTGTTTGCCAACCTTGCGCTTCCAAGTCCGTTATTTTATAGGGGTCTACGAGTCTGTTGGTGCGTCGCCCATCACTTGGTCTTCCACCAAGTCTGTCATAGGGATTTCCTAGTGGCTGTTGGGGAGCATAGATCGTTTCTTCTGGTTGTTGAAGTGTGTATTGTTGTTGGTTGCGCTGTTCTTTGGGTGGTTTATTAACCTTTGCGTAGAGGTCTTCTACATTAGGAGATCCTAGGTTTTGTTGGTCAAGTGGCTTTTTGGGAGCAAAGACCGTTTCTGGGGGTTGTTGAAGTGTGTAGTGTTGTTGGTTTCGCTGTTCTTTGGGTGGTTTATTAACCTTTGCGTAGAGGTCTTCTACATTAGGAGATCCTAGGTTTTGTTGGTCAAGTGGCTTTTTGGGAGCAAAGACCGTTTCTGGTGGTTGTTGAAGTGTGTATTGTTGTTGGTTTCGCTGTTCTTTGGGTGGTTTATTAACCTTTGCGTAGAGGTCTTCTACATTAGGAGATCCTAGGTTTTGTTGGTCAAGTGGCTTTTTGGGAGCAAAGACCGTTTCTGGTGGTTGTTGCAGTGTATAGTGTTGTGGGTTACGCTGTTCTTTGGGTGGTTTATTAACCTTTGCGTAGAGGTCTTCTACATTAGGAGATCCTAGGTTTTGTTGGTCAAGTGGCTTTTTGGGAGCAAAGACCGTTTCTGGTGGTTGTTGAAGTGTATAGTGTTGTGGGTTGCGCTGTTCTTTGGGTGGTTTATTAACCTTGGCATAGAGGGGGTCTTGGCTCTGGGGTTGTGGGTTCTGGGGGGCTGGTTGTGGGTGACTTTTTTTCATGGCTGTTTCCTTTCAATATTTTTAGAAAACCTCTTTGGCGCATTCCTCACTTTTTTGATAACAACTTTAGGATAAGGTAAGATATCAAATTAAATGACCTCCAAAGATTTCGCGCTATTCATATTGATATATAGTGGACATTTATGTCTTTTATACAGTTTTTTTATGAAATATTATCAATAAGTTACATCAAATTAAAGGATTCATTTTTAGGACTATTTTTTGTACCATTTTAAAACAATTGGTGAGCGTAATGGAGATAAAATGATTGGCGCTAAGAGTTAGTTGGAAGGCAAAAGTTCACGCGTTTTTAGCCGGTAAGAGCAAGCGATGAAGAGCGACTAACTTTCAAGCTGCGGGCTTGACATTGTGCTTCTTGGGTGTTCTTTACAGTATTCGCAATTTCTTTTGCTTTGCTTTCCGATGTCCCAAGGAGGCACGCTAGTCTGGTATGATCTTTTTCTTGTATGGCTTTACGCTCTTCTGAGGATAGACGATTGTGTAGTTGGCGCGAAAAGTGATGGAGTTCTTGTCGTAGTGTTAGAGAATGCAATAAAGCTTCCTTTTGTTGTTCTCTTGGTAAGGCAAAAAGGTTTTGTAAATTTTTTCCAGGTGTTTCGACAGTGTGACTCAGGCGATTTTGTTCTCTTTGATGTTGCTCTAAAATTTCTTCTTTTGTTTGTTGTGTTATTGTGGCATAATTTTTAAGGGCTTGGCTGAGTTGTGGAGCAGTTTGTTCCGCCAGTCTGCGATTTGGGCTTTTCATGTCAAGTATTTTTCTCCCTGCAAGTTTAGAAATTGATTGAGGGTTTTGTAAAATTTCATCAGCAAATTGATTTCCTAAGCTTGGATCAGCCGTTAAGATATCTATTTTTGTATTTAAGGCGTGGATTTTACCATAAACAGTCTTTGATAAATTTTTGATTTCTTTTCGGCATGCTTCAACATAAGCGTCATTTGAAATCTTTGTGAATAACTCTTCATGGGTGAGAGATTCTAATGTTTCTTTTGGGATCAATATTTCTTTTACATTTTGAACGTTGGTTTTTTGAAAGCAGAGGCGAGTACCGTTTTGTAATGTTTTGACGAGTTCTGGGGGGAGATCATCTTTGTGGCCGACTACGAAAGCACCCTCTACTTCCATGACAAAACCTTCTGCTGAAAAACCTCTAAAGACGCCTTCGTAGGTTACATCTTCTTTTGTTGCAACAACAACACGATTGTTAATTTCATCCAGTCCCGCGTTTCTCATTTGGGAGATGAATTCTTTTAAAACAAGGGATTTTTGCGGATGTGTGATATCTTCAAAAAGATCTTTCATCGGTTGGGGATTGCCATATTGCATGGCTTCAATACAAGCTGCTGTCATGCGTCCTTTTGTGATGAAAGAAAAGTCAATGGTATGTCCTGCGGCTTGTCCAAGTTTTTCCATAAACATTCGATTGACGCGCCCATTCCCTTTTCTGAAAGGATGTGCGTGCTCGAGCGCCATAAAAACTTCTGCGGCATTTTCAGCAAATTCTTGGCGCGATAAACCTTTTAAATTGTTCTTCTCATTAAGTGTTTTTTCGAGTTGTTTTAGTTCTTTTTGAATCTGCGGTCCGATAGCAAAAGGAACTTCATAACCTTTGGGACGCATCGCCGGCATATGGGCAGTGGTGCCGTCTTCAAATGTAAAGGATGTATCGCGGGTTTTTCCAGCCCATTCAAAAGTTCTGTGGAAGAGGCTCCAGTGGATTAGTTTTAGATAGGAAGCATCAAATTTTTGTGGAAGTGGTTCGTGGCGAAAATTGACGGCTTCTCTGGCGGTATCATGAGCACAGCGTTCATACAGTTTTTTGGGGTCTTTTATGCCATATTTATTTTTGAGTGTTGGGGTACCTTTATATAGATAATTTTGCTCTAACATATAATCTCTCCTAAGTAGGTAGGGTGGTGGTTGATGAGCGTCTTAAACGCTGCATGTGAAAAATTCCCCTTCGCGTATTCTTTTGAGATTTTGGTAGTTATGAGAGAAAGCACTTTTCCCTCCAGTGTATGGATAGTTGTAGCAATCGTTTTGTGATGCTTTTGAAAGGTTTTTGGTGTAAGAGGTGCAAAATGTTCTGTTATGATTGTTTTCATGCCTATTTTCTTTTTTCATTTATTTTTGAAAAGTTTTTCTGATGGTTCCTTTGTTTATTACCTTGTGCTGTAAAATACTGGTATTGAGGGCCTTGATATGAATCCCATGAGTAGTTAGAAAATGGATTTTCTACAAATTGACTTTGGGTAAAATCTTCGTTCTTTGAGGTGTAAGGAAGAGGTCAAAAAGAAAAATGTTGCTTAAAATTGTTGTTTTTTTCCTTTAACAAAGTTGTTTGCAAGAGCGCTTTGATGAGGGGCGTGGATATGGCGGGTGCGATCGCTCTTGGTTAGCGGATGGTGCTGGTACTTTTCATACACAGTACTCAGATTGGTGAATCTATGGGTAAAAGCAGTTATCAAGAATTTTTCTCCATTATGTTTTTCTTACTGCTCCATATGAATATCTTGCCATACGAACATCTTGTTTGTGTATTTTTGCAACAAAATGTTTTTTATTTTGTATTGTTGCTCTTATTGTATTGCGCTGTTCTAAGATCCATAAGAGAGAAAACTCTTTCTTTGGTTGGGAGAAAAGCCTTTTTCAGCGCTTTATCATTAAAATAGAACACTTTATGATATCGTAAAGGGGGAAAAGCTTGTATAAGAATGATTTATTCATTTTGATGTATATCTTAAATGTTTTTTGGGAAAAATCGATGTTCTTGAGTGTGGGTGTTTTGAGAGTTCTTGTCTCAAAGATCAATCTTTTGTTTTTCTTAAGTCTTGATATTGGGGATTAGCGTTGTGAAATGTTTTTGGTTGTTTGTAGGGGATAAATTATACACAAAAAGCTTTGTAGGAATGTATTTGCAGACTTTCCCAAGTAGAGATGTTGGTTTAGTTATAGGTGATTTGAGGGGGTGGTATTTTTATAAAGATGATGGGCGCTGGTAAAACGATACACAAAATACAAAAAGGAAAAAACACGGATTTTTTTATCATGTTTTCCTTATATGTGTGAGGAAGCGTTCAAAAACTTTTTGTTAACGGGTTTTTAAAAAATAGAAATCTATGTTGTTTTTGTGGTTGTTCTTTTCATAGTCAAGATCTCATAATAGGAGGTTAGTTTTTCTTTTGTGGGGCAAAGCGGTTTTTTGCAGCTGCGGCTAACATTTCTTTTCTTCTGAAATAAATGGCGCGACCACATCGCAAAGGGGGGTGTCCTTGCATAAGAATAATTTGTTCATCTTGACGCATTTCTTGAATAACTTCATGGGGTAAAATCAGGGCTCTTTGTTGGTAATTGACGTTGTATGAACTCTTTCCTAAGGATAAGCCTCTTGATTTGCTTGTTCCGGTGACTTCAACGGTCATTTGGCCACAGCGTTCTGAAATGTCTTTGGCTGTTTGGAGGTCTTTAATGGCAGCATAGCTGACAAAAGAGCAGCTTTCAAACCATGAGCGTGCTCCGGCTTCTCCAAAGTGATTGACCAACTGACCAGAGGATTGATAAAAAAGCATTAAGGATGTACCGTATTTACGTCCACGATCGCGTGCTTCTTCTAAAATATTCATATAGCCTAGAAGATCAACTTCATCTAAGACAAATAAAACACGCTTTTTATAGTTACCGTCTGCTGTAACCATGGCATTGAGAAAGGCGCCAATAATTACACGTCCAATAGCTGGATAACTGTTTAAAATGCTTGCGGGGAGATTGAGAAAAACATCTGTATTGCCATTTGCAATATCTGAGGAAAAAAAATCATCTCCGCAGACAAGATCTGCGTAATTGGACAAAGAAAGCCATTGGGTATCTTTTGAGGCGGTTGTATAGACTCCTGAAAAGGTTTGTTCTGCCATTTCTGTAAAAATACCAACCATTTCACGAATAAAAGGAGAAGGTGTTGTTTCTTGAATCATGCGTAATTGATTAACAACAGCTGTTTCTGATTGAGAGAGAATGCCACGCAATGTTTTTAAATTGCG
The DNA here is from genome assembly GCF_042195145.1 of Bartonella sp. CL434QHHD. Taxonomy (NCBI): domain Bacteria; kingdom Pseudomonadati; phylum Pseudomonadota; class Alphaproteobacteria; order Hyphomicrobiales; family Bartonellaceae; genus Bartonella; species Bartonella sp. CL434QHHD. The sequence goes on from NZ_JBHINT010000056.1 coordinate 29,264, forward strand.
CTCGCTGTCTTCATATTCATCAGAAAATACAACGTGAGCAAGAAGAGCTGTTAATAAATTATGGGCTTGTGTCGAGAAATATTCTGCTGAAGAATTGTCTGATTTTTTATCTGTAAGGAGCAACTTGGAAAAGCTTACAATATTCGCTTCGCGTTGTGTGCGTGGTACGCTGTCGTCTAAAAGCCAATCGATGACATTAAAATTTTTTGTTAAAAATGAATTGGGATCGAGAACAATGACATTTCTATTCCCCATCTTTTGACGCGCAAATTTGACCATTGGGGCAACTTCTGTTGAAGGATCAAGACAAACAATAGACCCTGGATAGGTTAAACACGTAGGAACTACTGTACTTGTGGTTTTATAGCCACCAGAACCAGCAAAAAAGATCATATGAGTTGAACCAAAATCAAGATTAAAGGTTAGCAAAGGGGCTGTTCCACCCTTTCCCCATGTTGTTTTATTGCCAGGCGCAAAGGGAATTTTGCACACATTATCTTGATCAACACGGTATCTTTCACCCACAACAATTTGCCCATTGGCAGGAAAGATTTTTGCTGCCTCTCTTAAATTCATCCAAGAGGCCTCACCAAAAACACCTTTTTTTGCACGCTTGACCTTATTTTTAGGTGGAGAGGTTGTTATGAATTGAATGATGGAAAGAAAACCACCAATGATGATGCCAAAGACAACCATGGGGTCCATGAATTGAAGCGCATAGCTCCACGTTATTCCTTGTTGGCCAACATAGGGACTTAAACGTTTTATTTCACCACCAATATAGTAAAGAGCGGTTGTTCCAAAAAAAACAACGGAGACAAAAGTGATTATTTTACGTAAGTGCAGTTTTTGCGACAGACTATACAACAATGAAACAGCAGCCGTTAGTGCTAAGACTAATAAAGGCTCAGAACGAAGAGTCCAATAAATTTGATCGCTCTTTAGTCCATTTGTTATTAACAGTAAAAAATGAGGGACAAGGAATATCGTTAAAGCACCTAAAGCGATTGGTGTTAAAATAAGTACCATTTGTGTTTTGGTATATTTCATTGTATTTTACTCTCAATTCTATCAGAATATGTTGCGAAATGCTCTTTTTCAGGTACGTGATATTAACTCTCATCTCTTTTTGCAAAGGTGCAGATAACGCCAAACAGTTTTCGTTTATGAGCCTTTCTCATCAAGGAGGAAGGTTTTATCCATTCTTAGCAGGCCATAGCGAATGCTTTGGAATGGCGCATTGTGCATATTTGTGCTTGCTGATGTACTTCTTTGGTTTGCTTAATAATTTGTGTAATTTGTTTGGCTTTATTTTCTGATACGCCAATGCTTTGAGCCAGTGTTTCATAATCATTATTTTGAACTGCTTTATGTTCATTTGGTGAAAGACGGGTGTTGATCTTTTTTACAAAGTTGCTGAGCTCTTTTTGACATAAAGAATTTTTTGCTAAAGCTTCTTGCTGTAATTCTTTTGGCAAGGCGAGGAGATCTTGCAAGCTTTGACTTGGCATTTCTATTGTTTTTGCAAGGCGACTTTGTTCTGTTGCATGTTCTTGCGTGATTTCCTTTTCAGCATATTTTACAGCATACGCGAAATTTGCAACGGCAGTACAGAGCATACCAATATGATTTTTAGCGTTTGCACGTGCCTGATTTTGTAGTCCACATAAACTGAAACCTGCAAGACGAGAAACAGAGCTCGGTGCCCTTTCAATCTTGTTGGCGAGCTGTTGGCCTAAGCTTGGATTTTTGATGATTTCTACCATCTGTTTGTCTAATGTTTTTGTATTACCATAAACAATTTTTGACAGTTTCTGGACCTGTTTTAGGCTTACGTGGACACAGGCATCTTCTGCAACCATTTGGGCCGTTTCATTTTTTGTCAAAGGGGCTAATTTCTCTTCTGGAATAAGAATGCTTTCAAGCTCTTTTGTTTCGGGAACGGTAAAGGTAAATTTATCACCGGGTTTTAATGTTTTGAGTTGTTCTGGTGTGAGATGTTCTTTATTGCCGATAATGTAAGCTCCTTTTACATTGCAGGCAAAGCTGTTAAGACCAGCACCTCTATAGGTGCCCGTGTAGGTTTCACCTTCCTTTGTGACCATAACAGGGCGATCATTCACACTACGCCCAAGTTCTTTCGTGTTGCTCATGAATTCCTTTAAAAGAGGTATTTTATTGGGATTAGAGATATCGTCAAACAGATGTTGCATTGGTTCTAGATTGTCATTTTGTATTGCTGCAACACTAGCAACCAACATGCGTTCTTTTGTAACCAGTGAAAAATCAAGCTGATGCCCTGCGGCTTTGGCAAGATTTTCAAAAAAGATCCGTTGTGTACGTCCGTTGCCTTCTCTAAAGGGGTGTGTATAGTTGAGAGAGGCAAATATTTTGGCTGCTTCATAAGCAAATTCTTTGCATGATAAATCCTGCAAATTATTTTTTTCGGCAAGCGTTTGATCTAATTTTTGTAAACCTTCTTGTAATTCGCTACCGACTGCAAAATTTGTTATTTTTTTCATTACTGGAGCGACGGCAGTAGTACCATCTTCAAATGTAAAGGGAACATTGCGGGTTTGTCCAGCCCATTCAAAGGTATTTTCAAATAGACATTGATGAATAAGGCATAGATAGGAGCTATCAAACTTTTCTGGTAAGGGGGCTTCACGCAGATTAACCATCGCTTTTGCTGAATCATGCGCACATCTTGCCGTAAAAGCGTCAAGGTTTGTTATTCCATATTTATTTTTTAATGTTTTGCTTTTAGGATACATATAATGTTCAGGGGAAGGCACTGTGGATGTCACATCTGTTTTTTTTAATTTTTCTTTTGGCATTGTAGCTTCCTTATAATGTCGTGTTGTCCATAAGAGTATTAAATTCCTCGAGTGAAATATTCCCCTTTGCGTATTCTTCTAAAATTTTCAACGTTTTGGAATGAAGCGCTATTCCCTCTATTGCATGGGTGCTGATGGCTGCTTCAACGGCTTCACGGCGTTTTTTCAATTCTTCTTCTGTCATCGATAAAAGATTTTCTCTGTTTTCTGTTTCTTTGGTTTTCACGCATTTTTCCTTTTATTTGCAATCGTTTCTTTAAAAGAGCCTTTGGCAGCCGGTGTGATCTTCCTTTAGTCCCCTCCAAAGATGTTTCGTTGTTTGAAGGGATCGTAATAAATTTCTGTGACTTTAAATTTTCCTTCAATCCGTTTGCATTGGATGATGATATCAATCATTGAAATCAACAGTCCTCGAATATCATCACGCTCTAAATCACCACCGCCTTCACTTTCTTTGACCAAAAGGGTCATCTGCTCAAAGGCTGCAAGGGCTGTTGAGGCATGAACCGTTGTAATGGAGCCTGGATGACCTGAATTGACATTGCGGATATAATAAAAGGCTGTACCATCTCGAAGTTCTTGCAAAAGAATACGATCAGGACGCATCCGTAAAGATGATTCAAGCAACTCTTTGGGGCCAACGGAGGCTAAGCCTTGTCCATCTTTTGAATAGAACATTGAGACATGGTTAGGGTGTGGTATCACCAATTCTTGTGTGTCTTCGATGGTGATAATACGCTCTTCTTGAGGGATTTTTGCGATTAATGCTTTTGATAATGTTGTTTTACCCGAACCGGTTTTTCCCGCAATTAAAATATTTTTTTGGCATTCTACAGCTTGATTTAAAAAGGAGACAAAGTCTTTATTACAGTAGGCATGAGCTAAGTTATGCTCGATGATTTTGAGTTCGTTAAAACGAGAATGATAGTCATGCAAGGGCGTGAAAGATACCCGTTCACATAGCGAGAAGAGGCCCTTATTTGCGAGCTCTTCGAGAGAAAAACTCTGCGATGACGGTTTACGAATTGTCATACTAATCGTGTCTTTTTCGACAGCGGGCGGAATGACAATTTGAATACGCTCATTGCCTGGTAGCGTTGCAGATAATATTGGGTTTTTGTCCGATATGTTTTGCTTGGAATAGGATGCGACAACTTTCGCAATCCCCATAAGCTCATTAAAAGAGAGAGCCGGAGCTTCTATTGTTTTCCATCCATCAAACCCTTCAGTCATTACTTGATAGGGACGATTGATAACAATTTCAAAGAGACTATCATCTTTCAAAAAAGTACTGATGGGTTCAAGTTTTGTGAGAACAATCGCAACGGTTTCATCGCTCATGGTATGTAAGTTTGAGTTCATTCTAAAGTTACCGCCGAATTTTTGTAAAAGTTTCTTGAAACAGCTCGATTGATAATCTGTTTTTTGTTTTCGATGACTTTCAATTTATAAACGCTGGAAAAATCTAAATCGCGGGCAACAAAGATATTCACCATTTCCCCTTGGTTTTTGGATAATGTTGGAGGAATATTGGCGTAATTTTCTACGAGAATGTTTGCGATGTTTTGTCCTGAAGAGACTGTTTCAGTTTCTTCTTTTTCCTGTTTTTTTGATAAACGTTTATTGGCATAGTGTGTTACATCTTTTATTAGTGATACAAGAAGCGCAGACCCAATCCTCTCAAGCCAATGGTTATCAATATCTCCATCCATACCAGAACGCCCTAAAGCATCCGTTGCCGGTGAAGCTAAGGATATAATGATACCATTGGGGGTTTTTGCTCTATTCCATAGTACAAAGAGACGTGTTTGGCCTTTTTTCAATCCGGCGCGATATTCACCAACAATTTGGGTGCCTTTATCAAGAAGGACAACACGACCATTGTCTGATAAGATATCTCTGGAAACAATACAACTGGCAAAACCTTGTTGATCACTGTTGATGGCTGTTTCTAAAATACAAGGGATAGACGTTCCCATCGCGATGATGTAGTTTCGATTGCCAAGGGTTGAAGCACGAATACCTTCAAGCACTGTGGGTTTAAGAAGATGATTAAAACGTTGTGTTATTTCATCAGGTTTGCTTTCAAGTTGGTGAGGCAAAACACCATTATTTGTTTGTGAATCTATTTTGCCTTGTTGTGTACTTGCATAAGCTAATACAGGAGCACGTTGTGCTGCTTCCAGCAGTGAGTTATCAGAATTTAATTGATTGATGTTTGGTGTTGGTAGTTCGACTTTTGGTAATAGAGCGTTATTTCGTTGAGGCTGTTCAAAGGGGGGAGGGGTAGGCTTTGCAGGGCGAAAAAGCTCTGTTTGTTTTATAACGTTTCCTTCTTTTGAAGATTCAATTGGTTGTTTTTTGTCTGTAACAAGTGTTGAATAGGCTAAATAAAGACAGACACTGAAAAGAATAATAAGAGCAATAGCTTTCCCCACATTGTTCTGTTGACTTTTCCCTTGAGCATTTTTTATTGTATCGCGATCATTAATGCTTTTTTCATCCACGGTGTTATTCATGGCTGCTTCCTAGGTTCATTTTACGTTGTACAGATGGTGATGTCGTACCTGTTTCAGGATTAATTCCTTCTGGTACGAATCTTTTATTAAAGATGCACAATACTTCATTCCCACGTCGTAACGTGAATTGTGCACCTGTTGCATGAACAATAACTTTGTTGCCTTTAATCGATTTGGGAATAAGCGCTTCTTGCCCATCAGGCGATACAATGTAAATGGCAGGGATTTCAATGTTGCCTAAAAAGATAAAGGTTGTTGTTTTCCCATTATCATAGACAGAAGCGGGTTCAATAAGGGAAGAGCCTTGGGCTTCATAAGCCCAATTGCGTGGTCCAAAATCTTCATGGATATTTAAAATATCATTGACAAAGTTTTCTTCACGTTGTTTTTCTTTTTCTGCTTCGGCTAATTTCTTACGTAATGCTTCATCTTCTGGGTAACGAAACTTTACCAAGAAATACGTCTCATTGCCGGCTGAAACATCACCTTCACGGACTTGTAGCTCGAATTGATAAGAGCGTTGTGTTCCATCTTGGCGGCTTGTGACAATTTGTAAATTGGTCACAGGTTGGACTTCACGTGGTTTGAGAAAAACAAAGTGTCCAGCCGGAGCAACTTGCCAAGCAACCGAATTTCCAATTCCTACATAGGTTACTTCTTCATCAACGGCAAATTCTAGTTGAACCGAAGAGCGAATGGAGCCAATGATTTGTACGACGTTGTAGGGGTCATAATTGACAAATCTGATGCGGTTATCTTTACGTGCACTGACAGGCGCTGTTTCTGCAAGTGAGAGAACTGTGTGAAAGCTGAGAGTGATCGTAAAAATCAAAGAGATTGTTTGTAAAAGTCTGATCATTTTATCACCTCTGGATCAGATCTATATTCCGATACTTGAAAACCAAGAGGGTTGATAAGACGATCAGACGTTGAAATGTGTGCGTTCACGTAGGAAAAATTTAAGATTGAAATCCAATGGGAAATATTTTCTTTTTCATTAAAGTCTCTGATCGTTTTATAGTAACGAACTTGGATAAGATCTTTGCTTATAAAAGAGATTGATTTGATGGTGACCGTAGCAATCATGTTATGATAAATATTTTGCGGACTTTCTGGATTATTGCCCGCGTACCATTTTGCAAAACGGTTTTGTTCTTTTGGAGAAGATAAAAGAGAAACTAAGCGAAAATTGTTTTCTGCTTCGGATGCTTGAAAACCTTCACGAGCACGAACATATTGGCTGGCAAAATAACGCGTTATCGCTTCATCATAGTCGTTAGGGGATTCTTTTAGGGCGCTTACAGTATCAATAATGCCTGTTGAGTTATCAACGCGGATAACAAAAGGCTCTACTGTTTTCAAAGGCGTCAAAGCTGCGACAGCTAAAGCCAGCGCAATCGTCATCAATCCCAAAAGCACTGTTAAAGCCATGGAAATTTTCATCCGCACGCGCATGCTATGCATGCGATCAATGTCAAATGAGCGCGCTTCTTTTATATATTCTTCAAGGGCATCACTTTTCACGCATAACCTCCACTTTTTTATCAGATCGTGCTTCATGAATAACCGGCTTTAATAAAGCTGAATTGAGTGCCAAATTGGCTGTTACCTTTTCACTTTCCAAAGTATTGAGAATGATGGGAGTGGTAACAGGCTTTACGCTCTTTTCTGAGTGGACAACGTTTTTATTGTCCCAATTCCACTTATCTTTATTTAAAGCACGTGTATGTTTGCCATTACAGCGTGGTGGTTTTTTAGGGCCACTCAAAGAGGCACAACCAGTAAGAGCGATTGTTAGGACCATAACAAAAGTTATTTTTCGTTTCATTTTTTGAACTCACAAATATCTTGGAATACAATGCATGAGAGCCTTTATTCTGAACATTTTTACAAATTTATATGATGCAAGATTTTGATTGGTTTTGTTGTAAGACCCAAGATGCTAGATCTTTCATGGAAAAAGATCATGGTGCGTGCGCCAAAGGGCGCACGCAAGGCAAAAACAAAAATGCTTATTCTTTTAAAGAGGTGCTTTATCTTAAAATCGACCACGTCCACCTCCGGATCTTCCTGCTTTTGCCGCCGCACCTGCCGCACCTTTACCGGCAGCTCCTGAGATTTGTAAAGTGGCACTTTTTATTGCATTCCCACTCGCTCTTGCACTATTGGCAAGCATTGTGAAAACCTGTCCTCCTGAAGAGACAGCAGTGTTAAAGTATGGTCCGCCAGAGGCCAGCGCTGTTGCAATACCGGGAAGCGCACGGAAGATAATAACCCCTATGATCGAAATGACGATGACAGGGGGGAAAAGAACATAGATTGATTCATATGAAACTTTGAGAACCTGTAGGATAACTTGACATATAATGGTTCCAAGCATGATCACGAGAACTTGTAAAATGGTAAAATTGATCAAAGTTGTAATCCATGCATCGGAGTATTTTCGCGTTGCATTGAACAAATACAAACTAATGAATAGAGGACCAAGACCTATAATCATGACGAGTGCAACTTGTGCAAACATTTGCACAATAAAACCACCTATACAAAAAAGAATAACCGCGAGAAGCATGATAGAACCAAGAAGACCCACAATGATCTTTTCAAAAAACCAAGCATTGTATAAGACTTCTTGATAGCGCGAACTTGCCTTTAACAAAATATAATCAAAAACATTGGAGCTTGCAGGATTGCTGTTAAGCGCATTCCCAATAGCGTTGGATAAATCTTTGAAGAAAATATCCTTGACGTAAGTATTAAATGTATCCGCATTCGTTGCCATTGTTGTAACAACAACGATTTTAACAACATTATTGAGAAGACTATGCATGGAAAGCGCAACGCGACCTGTCATAACATTATAGCCATAAAGAAAGATAAAAATGATTGCAGCGAGATTTAAGGGCGCTGAAATAGCAGAAGATAGCCCACTCACCGTTGTGTCCATCACATTATCTAAGGGTTTTAAAATATACCCAGAAACGCTTTCAAAGGGAGAAAAACTAAAGTCTGACATTTGTATTCGTACTTTCAAGTTTTTCTTTTAATTGTTTTTCTTTTTCTTTTAATTGTGCCTCAAGATGTTTATGCTTTTGTTGTTCCTTTTCTTCACGTAATTCATCTTTTGTTTTCGTATCTCTTGCTTGAATCATATCGAGAGACTGAAGTTTTAAAGAACTTACTTGAAGATCTGCTTGAAGAAGAGAAAGCTTTACTTGAATCTCTTGTCGAAGGGTTTGCAATTCTTCGGGTTTTGTGTCTGGTTTTGATTTAATATTTTCAAGCTGTTGACTTATTTCTTTAATTTTTTTTGCAGTATCTGTTGCAGTCTTATAAATGGTTTCAGCTGTTTCTGATTTTGCAGCATCTAATTTTTGTGTGTTCTCGAGTGCTTGTTTATAATATTCCTCCGCATCGGGTGTCGTTTGTGATATTGCATGAGAAATAAAAGAAAAAGATAACAGTGTAACTAAGCCATATTTTTTCATTGATTTTTTCTCCTTTGATAAAATATGGGCAGCCATTTGTCAGGGTCAGCTCCATATTCGTTGATAATTTCATTCATGAGTTCAATGTTTTTTGTTGTGCCGCTTAAAACGGCGATCTCATCATTCATTCCACGTAAGTTAAGTTCTGCAACAACGGAACTTTGCCCCTGTTTGACGAGAAAACGACGGGATTCTCTGCTTAATTCTGACTGTATCAGTTCAAATTCACGCTCAGTAAGTTTGAAAGCTTCGACATAATCATTATAATTTGCTTTTTGATTTGGAAAAAATATTTGAGTGGGGCACTGCTCAATAATTGTGTGCGCGATTGTTGAGTTCAAAGCGTCTTTAGGGCTTTGTGTTGCAAAGAGCATCATGCCATTTTGTTTACGGATTGTTTTTAGCCGATCTTGAGCAAAAGCTTTGAATGAATCATCTTCCAAAGCTTTCCAGAATTCATCAACGACAATAATGATGCGCCGCCCATCAATCAAATCAAGAATGCGGTGAAAGAGATACATCATTAAGGGACGCCGAATTTCTTCATTGTCTAAGAAATCGGTCATGTCATATCCAATGAATTGCGCATTTAAATTGAGATCATCTTGATCATTATCAAAAACCCATCCTAAATCATTGCCTCTAATCCAGCGTTGCAGCCGTATGGCAATCCCTTCTTTGGATGTGTTGTCAAAAAACAGTTGAAGTGCACCAAGAGAGCGCTGGGTTGGGGGTAAGTTTTCTAAGGAATCAATAGCTTTGGCGATATCTTGTCGCTCTTCTTCTGTTACGATTTGCCCTTCAGCGCTTACCAGCTTTAAGATCCAATTACGAAGAAAGATTTTATTTTTTTCGGTGTATTCCATGCCCTTTAAGGGAGCAATACCCGTGGGCTGCCCATTTTTTAAAGGTTTGTATTTCCCTCCTCCAGCCCGTACAAAAATCTCTGCTCCTTGATCTTTATCAAAAAAAACCATTGTTGGATTGTGTTTTTGTAATTGTGCAAGAAGAAAATTAACAATCACTGTTTTACCGGATCCCGATGGACCACAAACAAACGTGTTTCCAAGATCGCCATAATGAAAATTAAAATAGTAAGGTGAACCAGCCTGTGTTTTTAGCAATGCGACAGCAGCTCCCCAAACATTATCTTTCAGTTTGCCAACGGGAAAAGAATGGAAAGGCGATAAAGCGGCAAAGTTTCTGCTAGTAATGGCGCCTGAACGCGCCCGATAGCTAAAGTTTCCAGGAAGCTGTGCCCACCATGCTGCTTCCAATCCTAAATCTTCTCTGGCAATCACCGCTCCTCCATTGGTTAAATGGGAACGTGCTTTTGATAAGTTTTCAGACAATATTTTGGGATGATCAGCAAAAACAGCTAAAGAAATGTGGTGTTCTCCCAAAACAAAACGGTTTGATTCTAAATCATCTAGCGCTTCATCTAGTGCATCGATTTGTGAGCTAGCACGGTCAGCTGCATTGATCATTTGATTTTGTTTGCGGCTCATAATTGCACTGGCGGCTGCCTTACTTTTAAAGACAAAGGATTGTGTTAAAATGAATTCAAATGGCACCGTAAGCAGACCATCAGTCATACCTGGGCGTGTTTTAGAAGGATACTCTTTCCATCCAAACATGCCCACAAAGCGTTCATTGCTTTCATGGCGAATTTCGATAATTTCTTTCCCAAAAATAACACGATCCGAGTAAATTGTTGAAGCAATAGTTCCAAATGTGAGAGGAATACGCTCACGTCTTCCCCCTACCAACTGGTGGAGAAATTCACTTTGTTCGGAAAATAAAAGTCCTTCATGTTCATAGATTGATAACAGACGGACTTCATATTCTTCCAAACCTTGCATAAGATCTTGACTTAACTCTTCGAGTTTACGAATAGCTTCCTCATCGGGTTCAGATTGTGTTTTCTTCGCTTTGCTCAAGCGCTGAAAAAATGAAACCAGCTTTTCTGTTTTATCCGCTGCCGGATTCCAAAGCAGTGAAATAAACAAATCATTTCTATACAGTTCTTGCGAAACCATTTTCTTTTTATATTTCTCATCTAATGTTGTTGCAAAAGATGAAAGAAAATGACCTTCTGGGTATATCGTTTCACGGCGGCGGATGATGTGAGAATATAAAGCAAGCCGTTCGTCTGCGATATTTTTTAAAAGGGTGTTTAATTGGTTGTGTAAAGAATTTAATTGATCAATATCCGCAGTGTCAAAATTTATACCCTCAACAGCCAACACAACCATTAAACAGCGTGAATTTAAAGCAACGACATGTTGGTTGATGTAGCGTATATAGGGAATATATTCTTCAGGCAAAGTTTCCCGTTTCATTATTGACATCTGTTTCACCGGCTTCGTTCCTTCAGCTTAGTTCCTTATAAGTGCGGATAAGGCGTAAAGGGGAGGTCGAACCTCCTCCCCATCTGTTGAGGTTTTTTTGTTTTCCTCGGGTATTGAGCCATGCAAATAATACGCGAAATTGGTTGTGATCATACTTTGTCACTTCTCGCAAAATAAAGTGTATCCCAATCCCAAGACCAAACATGGTAAAATCACTGGTCAAAATGAAAAGAATGGATGTCGCCATGACATTAAGCGCCATCGCTTCCATTGTAACACCAGCAAACATGGCTGGGCGCGTACAGGCAAGGAAAAGAGTATCTTCGTTCATTTATGTTGTGCCCGCTAATTTACCAACGAGAGCAGGGGCACCAAAAACAATAGCAATCCCCAGAACACAGTAAGCTGCTTTGCGTAAGTCAATAAAGCCGTACATCCAACCAATCCCCACAGCAGCAACACATATAATTGCAATAAGCTTTGCCGTTGCACCCGTCATCATTGCGACAATGTTGCCTAAAACACCATCAAGATTCCCGAAACCACCTCCACTAGCAGCAGGAGCAGCATAAGAAAGATCAGATACAAAAACTGCCGTAAAAAGCAGCATGGTCACGATAAAAATGATGTTTTGGAATCTATTATCTGTCATTTTACCTCTCTTTAACAAATAATATTTGTTCATATGTCGACATTCCATTGCCTCTAACAAACTGGAGAGTGTTGTCATTTGATGACAGTTTAATTCTCCTCATTTGTTTGTTTTTAAAGCTTTGATCGTGGATCTGTTCACTCTCAAGCTCTTCTTCTTAAAGAGACAGAAGTCTTTTCAAATTGAGATTGTGCTACATGAAAATGGCAATTTTAAGTTGTACTCGTTTGTAAAAACAACAATATTAAAACAATGCAAGAAGGAATATTATTCTTTACAAAGTGTAGTTAATATGCAACACAGATATTTGATTTTTTTCTTTAAAAACAAGGGGATTGCTGATAAATAATGTGAAAGGATAGAAAAACAATGAATTTTTTGAGCGAGCGTGTTAAGAAATGCTATTTAAATTGATTGTTATTGTTTACATTATGGGTTCCATAGTGTGGGGATTAAGCCAATATAAAGATAAAATGGATTTCAGCATTCTTAAAACATTTGAGACGCAAGATATACAAGATATTGTCGATCTCTATCGAGAAGAAAAAAAGTTGGGTAAATCTATCACCAAACAGCAATTAGAAAAAAATGAATCAGATCTCGATTTGCAGAAGAGTGTTTCATTAAACGATGTTGCAAATAATGCTATTGTTTTTCATGGTAAGGCCTCTGTTACAAGTGGGGTTACATTTAAATTACTGACGCCTTCTGCACAATCTTGGCGATCACATATCATCCGTGATATTCATCTTTATGGTGTAGACACATGTGCACCCCGTCAAAAAGCAAGATTAAATGATCAAGAATGGCCCTGTGGTGTGGTTACAATGGCTTGGCTTGTCACCAAAACACTTGGGCAGGATTTATCCTGTAAACAGGCTTTGATGCACAATGGTGTTTATTATGCGCAATGTTTTGTTCAAGGGGTTGATTTAGCTGAGGCAGGTCTTACAGAAGGTATGTTGGTACTCTCAAAAGAGGGAAAAAATCCTATTCCAGCCCAGTATCATCATGCGGAAGAAAAAGCACGTGGCAACAAGATTGGTCTTTGGTCAAGTGATTTCACTGAACCTTTAAAATGGCGGAGAGATAATGGATCTTACAACCCCTTTGCAAGTCCGTGATTGGTTTTAACGAACATATTTACTTAAATCTTTATAGAGAAAGCTTTATCAATAAAATTGTACCAAACCATAGAGCAAATTTGAATAAACCGTGAGATTATTTTCGTTTATGAAGTAAATGGATGATACTTCCTTTTTCAGGGAGGTTTGCTCTCAAAATCGCTCTTCTATTTTTACTTATGTGTTTTATACAAGCAGGAAAACTTCATTGTTGGTGGCAAAGCATTTTTGAGTATTTGTGTTTGAAGGAGAAAGTGAGACGATAAAAAACGCTCAAGAAACGGATTTCTAGAGCGAAGTTGAAAAAGTGAAAAATGAACAGCCCCCAAAATGGGATAACGTTTGATATAACTGATAGAATATTTTACAATGCCTTAAAAGAATTCCTAGCAAAAGTTTTCTTCATCAGAATTTTATCTTCAGGATTGGATCACGTTTTTTACTTCTTTAAAAGTGATCAATCTGTTGCATTCCTTGAAAAACTTTCATAATTATCTGCTTCTAAATTCAGATTTCTAAAAGATGGATGGATTTCAAGTAGACTCTACACGAAGAAATCTTCGTAAAAATGATTTGCCTTGTTGATTGTTTTCTATGTACCATAAAACGTTTCTATTTAAGCATTCGATGGGGGAACAATAATCAACATACAAATAGGTAAAAAGAGCTCATACTTTTTTGTTATGGCTTTGTCACCCATTGATCGTGAGACTTAAGTATTATAATGCTCATAGGCTTTCTATAGGGCTAGGGGCGATGCCTATTGCAATGTAACTATTTGAAATCAGTTGGACAAAAGCATTAATGCGTCTTCTGATTTCGTCATTTGTGTTCAGTTTTGGCCCTTTCCCTTCTCATTGTATTTTATGACAAACTCATATGATAGCTATTGTGAGCTCTTCTTTGCGTTATTTTACTTAGAGTGTTCACTTTGAAAGCAAGTCAGTGATAGTGAGGCTGTATTCTCATACAGTGTGAAAATTCAACCCTCATTTGGGGGGATGATATTAACAGATAAGATATTTAAAGAGGGATAAAATGAAAAAAAATTATTTTATTATGCACGGCTCTATTATTCGTCGTGGGGTGTGAAAAAAACTATAGCGTAGAAGATTTTAAAAAAGATGCAAAATTAAAAGAAGAATGGGGAACGAGGTGTTTTCTTTCAGGACAAGCTGTTAAGGAATCTAAAAACTGTCAAAATGTCTTACAAGCAGATACTGAAATGTTTTTCTCGCCAAAGCTTGATGTTACAGACAGTGGTCATGCATCTCAACAGTAAAGTGTGATATAAAAATTCTAAAATAAAGAAGTTACGGCTCAACGAATGCTCGCTTCTTCAATTGTTATAGCGGAATTTTTTATCATTTTTCATCTTTCAGATGAGCTCCCTAAATCATATTCGCAATCCTGTTGTTTGTTTCAACTTTATCAGATTGAGGATTATGATCATGAGAGAACTAGATACATTGTCTTATAGAAATATCTCTCAAGGTATCCAAGCCTATTTTGCGACGCTGTTCGTAAAGGGTATAAGGGTAAAGCCATTGAGCACCCATCTTTACGCTTCATAACGGAGTAAGCCTTGCACCATCACATAGTTTGCCAGCTCGTGAGTGTTGCTTACAGCTCTTGGTACTTGAGACGGTTCATTAGAGGCATTTTTAATTCTTACTTAATAGTTTTTATCCATACGCCTCTTCCCACTTGTAACCTGCAAGAGATATAGTTTTGGTTGATTCAACATGGAACAGATTTGAAATGAAAGAATCTTACGATACTCTGGATTCTCATTTAACATGTAAAATAATGAATACTCATTATAAATCAATGTGTTGCCTTATGATGGAGTTGCTGTAGCATTGAGATTTTAAAGGAAAAATATGCCTTTAAGACTTTATAACAGATACTAAGTCTTTAATAGAAGATATATTAAATGCACATCATCTAAAATAAAGAGAGCGTCCATAGCGAAAAGGTAGCTCCCTTTAAATACGGATAAATGCTTATTCTGTTGTGCTGTAAAACGCTATCGTTTGCGGGTGTGGTGATATAAGACATAAGACTTTATACATGGGGTGTTTTGATGAGAGAGTGTGATGAATATTCAAGGGAGGGCTTGCTTGTATAATTTTGTGAAAGGAACCATATGAAATGGGAATCTGAGAAGGAGCTATTTTTGAGAAGGCGGATTATTCATCAACCGGTTTAAGAAGGGGGTTGCATCCTTTGAAGGTGTGGGGAGAAAGCCAAAAATAGGGCGTGTAGCACCCTATAGCTATGCTTTTAAAGCGTTTTAATTTTAATCACAAATTAAGTTTAAAATCGCTTTCTGTTTGACAGATGTGAGGACTCTAAAACTTTTTAAAAGCAAATATTCCTCTTTGCTCGAGGCGATTTCATCATAATGGTACGGGGTGTTGTCTTTTTTGATGATATCAGTGTAAAAAAAAGGCAAGTGGAACATTCAAAATATCGGAAATTTCCTTTAAACGTCCTGCGCTCACGCGATTTAAGCCTTTTTCATATTTCTGGATTTGTTGGAAAGTGACACCTAAATAATGCCCTAATGTTTTTTGAGACATTTTTAGCATTTTTCGCCTAAAGCGAATCTTTTTGCCTACAAAAAGATCAATATTAAGATTTGGAGCTTGCATTTTTCCCCCACCGGTTGCGAGCGCCCTCGCATGAGTATTCCGGGAGTTAAAAGTACTGAACTCAAATCAGCATTTTGCTTTTAGTGCTGAGAAGAACTTGGACATAGCAAAACCTCCCGGAATTCCGGGATACCCGCAAAGCGGGGTCAATTCATGTTTGAGTTTTCAGGCTTTTAATCCCTATTGGTCGTTGCGTATGCGACCAAGACACTTTCTGACTCATAAAGTAATTTTAGGAGATTGGCAATAAAAATAGTTTTTCTTGAGACGGACAAGATTTTTCCAAATGAGAGGTTGTTTGCCTTTCAAACTTTTAAGGTTTGCTTACTAAACGCATGACATCAGATATGCATTTTACGAAGGTAAACCTTGGTTTTTAAGCTCAAGGCACCGCTTACGGTGTTGCTCTTAACCAATACCAAAATGGCTTGTTTTGATGCGTCTGAGATATCATGATGATAGGGGAAAGCTTTTATGAGTAAAGAGCCCTCATGCAAAATAAACTCAAAACATTATAGATCTGATTGTTGTATATTCACACATTTTTTTAAGAATATATTTCTCAATGTTAGCGCCTATTTTACAATGGTGCTTCGTAAAGTGTGTAGTGTAAAAGCCTCTATGAATGGGATAAAAGCTATATTGAAAAAAAGATGCTCGGACGGCATATACTCTCGGCCAGTTCAAAATATTACGACAGTTTTTGCCTTTGAAAGGGAGCATAAGAGCTATTTTTTCTTTCTTCACGTGTTTTTATCTGTACGCTCTCCGTTTATAATGTGTAAGTCAATAGTTTTGATTGATTCAATATAAACGGATTTGAAATGAGAAAATATATTGGGCTTTCTCATGATGCATGTTTTTAAGAGGGGGATACGTTTATTTTCTCAGTGAAGAATTTGAGTATTTTAGATAAAAAACTCTACCAACGTCGTTGTTGTTAGAATTAAAATTTTTATGAGAAAAATGAGCATTGGGGAATGATAAGCTTTTGCTATCAAGCATTTTAGAATTTTGCACAACTTAATGATAACTTAGTTATTTTATCATTTCTTATGATCTCTATAGACGATAAAAAGTTGGGATATGGTTTGAGAAAGCAGATGACACAAGTATTATCTTTCGGTAAGTAATTTTGAAGTAAAAGACAGCTTTAAATGACAAATAGAGATAGGTGCACCATGAATGAAGTTATCCATATTGAGACTATTATAGCGCATTATGATGCTGTTTTTTGTGATGTGTGGGGTGTTGTGCATAACGGTGTACATGCATTTGAACCAGCGTTGAAGGCGTTGTATAAAATCCGACAAATGGGAAAAACTGTCATTTTATTGACCAATTCTCCTCGGCTACGGGAAGATGTTGCTGCTCAATTACAAAGTATGAATGTTCATAGCGACTATTATGATGCCATTATCACTTCAGGGGATGTAACGCGCGATCTTATTCTGACTGCTCCGCGTAAAGTTTTTTTCATTGGTCCACAGCATGATTTGGTGCTGTTTGAAGGGTTAGAGTGTGAATTTGTTGAAGAATGGGAGGCTTCTGTTGTCGTCTGTAGCGGTTTTCTTGAAGATTTTGACGAAGAACCCTCTGCTTATGAGGAGATGTTTCGTCGCATGCGGTCGCGGAATTTACCTTTTATTTGTGCGAACCCAGATGTGATTGTCCATTATGGAAATAAAGAATTTTGGTGCGCTGGTGCATTGGCTCGTCTTTATCAACAATTAGGGGGGGAGGTGCGCATTGCTGGAAAACCTCACGCGCCTATTTATGAATGTGCCTTTGAAAAACTTCAAAAAGTACGGGGAACAGTAGAAAAAAGTCAAGTTTTAGCTATTGGTGATGGTCTTTTAACGGATATTAAGGGGGCGGCTCATTTTGGTCTTGATGCCCTTTATATTATGGGGGGGATTCATCATTATGATTATACGCAAAATGGTGTGGTTGATAAGCAAGCTTTGCATTCTTTTCTTGAACGTCATGGTTATAAACCACAAGCAATCATGTGGGCACTTCAGTAATGACTAATTTTTTGCGTCTTCAGGGAATTCATATGTTTCCCTCGGCTTGGCGGGGAGCAGTGTTGGCACTTGGAAATTTTGATGGTGTTCATTGCGGACATCAGGTGGTGTTGCAAAAAGCGCTTGATTTCGCCCGTATAAAAAAGAAACCAGCAGTTGTTTTAACCTTTGAACCCCATCCAAGAAGTTTTTTTCAACATTCAGCTCCTGTCTATCGTTTGACAGAGGCAGCTGAAAAAGCTGAAATTTTTAAAACCCTTGGCTTTGACTGCGTGATTGAACAGCCGTTTGATGCACAGTTTGCCGCTCTTTCAGCGGACGAATTTATCAAGTCGTTTTTAAAGGAAGTTTTTGATGTTTCAGTTGTGGTGACAGGCGAAAATTTTCAATTTGGTCATCAGAAAAGCGGAAATGTACATCTTCTTTGCCAAAGGGGAGAGAAATATGGATTTGAGGTTGTGCAAGTTTCTTGCGTTTCTCGTTCTCAAGATTCACAACCTTTGATCATTTCTTCTAGTTTTATTCGGCAACTTCTCTCACAAGGGGAAGTGGACAAAGCAGCCCATTTATTAGGGTATCACTATCGGATACGCTCCAATATTATTCAAGGTGAAAAACTTGGACGTCTTTTGGGATTTCCTACCGCTAATCAAATGTTGCCTCCCCAAGTTCGTTTGGCTCATGGTGTTTATGCGGTACGTTTGCGTCGTGCGAACGGTGTTTTGTATGATGGTGTTGCAAGCTTTGGTTGTCGTCCAACGGTTGTTAAAGATGGTGCTCCCCTTTTGGAAACCTATTTGTTTGACTTTAACGACGACCTTTATGGGGAAAGCTGTACCGTTTCTTTTTTCCAGTTTTTGCGAGGACAAGAAAAATTTGATGGGCTTGAACCTTTGATTGCGCAAATGCATCGTGATGAAAAAAAAGCAAAAGAAATTTTAAAGACAGTACAACCATTATCAACGTTGGATAGGCTGCTTACTTTTAAAAATATGTCCTAAACTGATCTGAAAAAGAGAGAAGAGCTGTAAAAATAGCACTTAAAGTGATTATAATCACAAACATATATTCCAAAACATCGTGGAATATATGTTTTTTCCGTTGTTGAGAGGGAGAATCGAATATCTGAAGATCTGATTTTGGCATCATTTTTTTCAAAGTTAACTTTATGGTTTTTGTTGTCATTTAAAACTTTACTGCTTGTTTCTTTCTGATACGTTAAAACTCGTCATAAAAGATGCAGTAAAGAATAAGCAACCAGCCTATTTAGCAATAATAGACGTGAAGAAGGAGAAAGGCTGTTTTTAAAACTTCTTGCGATTTTAAGCTTATAGTTTGATAAAATTTAATTGATGACTTTTTTTATTTTAAAAGTTTATTGTTTCTTTTTTCTAATTTGGCTTATTATGTCATTTATGCCGTATCATCGTTTATGATGAGAGTTGGTTCGTGTAACCTTACGCATGTGATATTTTGTATTATGTAATGAATATTTTTACAAAAGTTTTGTTTGTCGAGTCTTGTGAAGAAGATTAGTGGTCAGCAGCAGTTTTCGTGCTAACCAATCACGTAAACGAGAATGAAGCTGCTGGAAAATGCTTTAAGTTTCGTTTCTCTTGTATATTGTGATGGGGAATGCATATTAAGGAGACTGCGATTGATTGTAGATAAAAAGAAATCATTGCGAGAAAGCAGGTATATTTGTTTCAAAATTTCTAATGCTTTTGATGGATAAAGGCACAATTTTGTTGTCGTAACACGTCAATCTTTTAGATTCTCAAGCTAAGAACTATCCATATATTTCTTTTGTCTTTCACAAATGTAACGCCTATAATGAAAAGGAAAGACAGTCTTGTAAGGATATGAAAACACAAAGCCAATAATGTTTTGTTGTTTTTTGATAGAAATATTGGATAAAAGTTAGAACATCTTTCCAATCTATGTTCGGTCTATTCGTGACTTTATCGTGTTGTTTTTCTTATAAAACTTTTTCTTTAGCGATCCCCAACGCGAGCAGTATGTTTGAGACAAAGATTAAAGCGCTTTAGTGCTCTCCCTGCTGTTACAGCTTTTGTATGCTAGATGAGGATAGCCCTATTGCATTATCCATTTGCGTAATCTCTGAAACCGGTTTACAGCCTTATTGGGAAAAAATATGAAGTTATAAAGGGGAAAATCAGTCCAGATGACAGTCTTTTTTAAATTCGGCTTTGCTACTTTCAAAAGGGTCCAGAGCAATATCTCTTAAATCATGAAAATAACAGCTTCAGGCTTTTGTTGTTCTTTGAATAGGATATCACGCCCCACAGGTAAAATAAAATGCTGGAATATCCTTGTTTTGCTAATTTATGCGCTTCTTTTGAAGAAATATCTCTCAACGCTTCCCATATTCATTTTCATGATGGCTCTCATGAATGGTATCGTGCAAGCTTCGTTGAGCGCTATCATCTTTATGCCTAATAAAAGAGCAATCCGACACCATCCGTTATATTGACAAGCCTTCAGTTTTGTACAGTCTTGGCTATTTGAGAGCGTTTATGAGAGTTTGTTCTTAACTCGTTTTATTTCACACGAATACTTCCTGCTTGTGACATGCAAGAAACACGCTTTTGATTGCTTCACTATAAATAGGTTTGAGAGAATCTTACGGTATTAGGATTTATCATTCAACGTGCAAAATAATTAATTGTTATAAATCAATATGTTGTAGTTAACCATAGATTATGGCTTACGGCTTTTTTTATAAAATACTCTGCACGCCTTTTATTCGGAATATGGGGTTTTCTTAGTGGTTTTACTGTCGTTTTAGGTGTCTGTGGCGTACGAATGAGCTCGTATTGGTAAAGGAAGAGAAAAAGAAGGTGGAGCAGTGATAAAAAGTGAGGTGAAAATAATTTTCTTTGATCATCATATGAATTTTCACGCATTTTTATGGCGTCGGGTGTGCATGCTTGTTGTATATTGAGGAGCAAAGCTTTCTTGTAGAGTTTTATGAAGTGGCAAGCCAAGGGAAAGGCGCAAGACAAAGATTATTGACAGATTGTTTTTTACAAATCGATGTGTATTTAAGAATTTTCGTCTTTTAAGGCGAGGAGGAAGTGTGCGAACCCTCTGTTTAAAGACGCGCTAAACGATAAAGATGCAGCGAGCGTGATCCGTGATGACAATAGGCAAGAAGAGGCAGAGAGGCTGTTTTTAAAATTGTTTGCATGGCTTCAACAGCTGACTTTTCTATAGTTGGAGGAGAAATG
Organism: Bartonella sp. CL434QHHD; assembly: GCF_042195145.1. Taxonomy (NCBI): domain Bacteria; kingdom Pseudomonadati; phylum Pseudomonadota; class Alphaproteobacteria; order Hyphomicrobiales; family Bartonellaceae; genus Bartonella; species Bartonella sp. CL434QHHD. The sequence continues at coordinate 50,170 of NZ_JBHINT010000056.1, forward strand.
GGAATGTGATAGGCTTTTATGCCATATTCATTTGCGACCGTTTTAATGCTAGAAAAGTCAGGTTGATGGAGCTCTTCGTGATCGGGGCGGTTACAGATAATTGTTTTAAAACCAGCTTGTGCCAATGTTTTGATATTTTCTATGCTAAGTTGGGCGCTGATAAAAATATCATGTTCAATTTGTTGTAAATTCATTTTTGTTTATTCCCAATTGCATGATCTTCACGATACCCTCTGGTCTGGTATATAGAAAGAACATAATGAAGGTAAGTTTTTCAGTGGCATCTTAACAAAAATATTCTTTTTGTCGAGAAAATCTATTTGGGAAAAATGAGCTATAAGATGCAAAATATCTCACTCCGCAACATGTTCGTTATGCGATTTATGAAAGACGGATGTTTGGTCTTTGTGGATAATCTATAGTGTTTACTAAACATAGACATTTCATTGTGTTGCTTGTTTACGCGCTTGCTAGAGGCACCCTTATTTCTCTTAAGCCCATTTTACTCTGTCGAGCGTCAAAGAGTATAAAATTCATGGATCACCACCCTTTTTACGCTTATGAAGAAGGAAGTCGGCACCTATTATATTTTCCAGCCCCCAATATTGTAATAGTTCTTGGTACTGGAGATTCTGCATAAGAAGCATTTTAAATCCTTTTTTGTACAGTTCTTGCCCACACGCCAGCCCTGCTTGTACGTACAAGAGATATGATTTTGATTAATTTAATATAAGAGGCATGAAATGAGAGAATCTTCCTGATTTCGGCTCTCTCATTCAACGTGCAAAACAATGAATTCTCCTTATAGTTTGTTGTATATTCAGAGTGGAGCTTGTTTGTAGAGTTGCATTAAGTGGATTGCATGAAGGGAGAAGCCCAAAAGGCTGGCGCAAAATAAGAAGCTGGATCATTTACAGCGCATTGTTTACAGATCGACATGGATTTAAGAATCTTCGTTTTAGGGAGGGGGAAGAAGAGCATGCCTCTTTTAAATTTATTTTGTTCTTTTCAAGAATATCATCTTCATAATGTTTTTGCTCATGCTAAAAGAATATTATAAAAAATTGCGGGCTATTGTTATTTATCCTAAAAATAGGAGAAATGGTTATTTTGCACGTATTGGATGCTTGTTTCTTTTATTACTTTCTGTATAATCGTAAAAACGATAATGCTGAAAGGCGTAATAAATGATTATTGGACTTTTGAATCAAAAGGGAGGTGTCGGAAAAACGACGTTGAGTGTTAATCTTGCGGCCAGTTTTGCCCGTACCGGTTCACGGGTATTGCTTATTGATGTTGATCCACAGGGAAGCGCATTGGATTGGGCTGCTGCGCGTGAAGGTGCACCTTTGTTTTCGGTTATTGGTTTACCGCGTGCAACGGTTCACAAAGAGATTACACAGATTGGTCATGGTTATGATCATATTATTATCGATGGTCCTCCGCGTGTAACTGATCTTGCTCGTAGTGCTCTTATGGCTTCGGATTTGGTGCTTATACCTGTTTTGCCTAGTCCCTATGATATTTGGGCAGCGGATGGAATTGTAAAGCTGATTGACGAAGCATGTGTTTATAAAGAAAATCTCAAATCTGCTTTTGTCATTAATCGTAAAATAGTCAATACAGCGATAGGGCGTGATGTGAACGAAGCTCTTGGCATATACCCTGTGCATGTTCTTTCTTCTAGCGTTGCGCAGCGCGTGATTTTTGCAGAAGCAGCAGCACAGGGGAAGGCGGTTTATGAAGTTGATAAGCAAGGACCAGCAGCAGCAGAGATTGAAGCGGTTGCAGCCGAAATCAAGGAGTTAGCGCGATGAATAAAAAAATTAAAATTGGCACAAAACCAACGAATAAATCAATTCCTTTAACAGCGGATGCATGGGTAGGAAGCCACAAAGGGAGCATGAGTGGAGGTATGAAGCGCCTCACGATTGATATACCAGAAAGTTTGCATCGGTTGATTAAGGTCAGTTGTGCAAGTCGTGGAACTAAAATAGCTGATGAGGTCCGCGAATTGCTTTCACAAAAATACGGAAAAGTGTAAAAAATGATACGATAATTTCGTTGGTTTGAGTGCTTTTTCTAGAGATGATATCGATTGTTTTTATACGAAGTTAATAATAAAAGTGCTCTTCCTTTTTCACGATGGTTGCTTCATTCAAGTTGTTTCTCATAAGGTTCTGTATCATCGCATGAAAGAGCTATGAGTTTGCGAAAAATTCTCCGTTTCAAACTTTTCCCTATAAATGTGATAATCATCATACTACTTGTGATCTTATCCGCTAGATGAGTAGATAAGTTTATTCTTCCATAAAAATTATCTTGATAATGATTTTAAACATCAGGTTATTTTTTTGTTTATTGTACTTAATACATGCGTAAATAATGTAATTAAGAGTAGCGTTGATTATTTTTTTCTGTTATGCAGCAATCCGTTTTATTAAATTATATTCATGTTTATAAGGGGGGGGGATAAAAATAAGTAAAATTTACTGATATTGACGCGCTATAAGTTTTCCTAATAAACAAAAGAAGTCATTGAGCATATTATAGACAATATTTCTTACATTTATATGATTTTATAGTCTTAAATAGTTAATGCCAGTTGTAATGATACGCAAGGCAATAGGCTTTTTTCTTCAATTGGAATGTATAAGATCGCTTTTTTAGCATTTCTATTGGCTTTTAAAAAGTACAGGGGGGACTTAAAGCTTTCTTTCTTTTCCGGTGGTTTAGAAATGATAAGAGCGCAATCTGTTGATTAAAAGGTGTATTTTTTCGTTTGCAGGGAATTTGCAATGGATATAGGCATGACGAATTTTGGGTAAGATATCGTGCTGCTTCTCGTTACCAAGAGGTTCTTGAAGGAAAAGAAATGATTAAAAAGCTTTTTGAGAATGTCAAGATATCAGAATTTTTGCTGAAGTTTTAACACTTCAAATACAAAGAGCTGCCGTGCAGATAATGTTACAAATACAAGTCTGATAAATGAAAGGCAGTTTTCATGATTTAACATGTTTGTGTTGGAAGTGTACGTATTTGCAAAGGAACGTAGACGCAAGGTCACAATATAGGAGGGGATGTGAATCCAAAGATATTGTTAATAAAATATAAAACAAAGATAGGGGTTAAATCATGAACAAGATCATTATAACAGCGCTACTGCTTTGCGTGGGACTTGTCGTTTCTGGTTGTGAAAAAACTTATAGCGTAGCAGAATTTAAGAAAGATAAAAAATTGATGCAAGAATGGGGAAAGAAATGCGATAAAATGGGCCCCTCTGCTTTTGCAACCAAGAATTGTCAAAATGTCATGCAAGCCGATATGGAACTTTTTCAAGAGCATTATAGAAATCTTGCAAAGGAACTTCGTGAAAGTAGCAAAAAGGGGAATGAAACTGAAAAACAGCAGGACAATAATTAAATCATAAAAATATATTGATAGCGGTATTTTTCTTTGTACGCGATTTATCATCATAGATTGGGAAAAATCGCGCACAGAAGTGGATTTTAAAATTTTTGAAAATGCACAATGAACCGAATGTACAATTTTAATCGGGTGCTAAATTGTGTCCTAAACTTTGTAAATTTGAAAAAGGGGAATTTATTGATGAATAAAGCCATTATTATAGCATTGCTGCTTTGTACTGGACTTGTCGTTGCTGGTTGTGAAAAAACTTATAGCGTAGCAGAGTTTAAGAAAGATCCAAAATTACTCGAGCAATGGGCAATGAAATGCATGATATCAGGGGATTTAGATTCTCAAAATTGTAAAAACGCAGATAAAGCGTATCGTGAAGTTCATGCCCGAGATTGGCCTGGTTCGAGCTTTGTACATGATGACGAGAAAAAAACTGAAGAGAAAAAGGAAGGGAATTAAATCATGAATAAAGCCATTATTATAGCATTGCTGGTTTGTACTGGACTTGTCGTTGCTGGTTGCGAAAAAACTTACAGCGTAGCGGAATTTAAGAAAGATAAAACATTACTCGAAGAGTGGGCAAAAAAATGTGAAAAGCTGGATCAATCTTCTATGGAGAAATCTAAAAATTGCCAACATGCCAGACAAGCATATATGGAACTTATGTTTGGCATTCATTAAAAACATACAGTTCAATAAGTAAGGAATTATTTAGTTCTTGATTCTATTGCGTTTTTTAGGCTCTCTCTAACTTTTAGAGAGTCTTTTTATGGCTTCAAGAATTAGTCGTTTACGATCTGTACTCTTTGTGTAAACGGATGCTATACTGTCATTTGTTCAGCCCAAAAGTGCTTTCAATTGTAGATAGTATTTCCTCCCAATGAGTTGTTATGTGTTACTGCTAATTTTTTAATGTTTTGGTTACATGTATTTAAAATATGAGATTAAATCTATCTTTGGGGTGTTTTTTTGCCTTTATCACAAATAAATGTTTCATCACACTAAGATCGTCTTTAAGCGTTGCGGCTAATTTCGGAAAAATTGGGAGGAAACATTTGTTTGGAAATTACTTTTCTCTGTTTTAATAAAGAGAAAAACATTCTGAATGTAATTATTATCGTTTCATACTCAAATGTTTTTCTCAAACTATTTTAAAAAATTGCTTTTGATTTGAGAATATTATAACATTAGCTAAGATGTGAGGCAGTTTTGCTAGGACGGTTTTGCCGGATTTGTGAGGAATTGAGCGCCTTCCACACCTTTTTATTTTTCCCCTCTCTTTTCTGAGTTTGCAAGGGTTTCCCTTGTTATTTTTTTATCTTGATTGTGTCGTGATATTATCATGTTGAGCGGTGGAGCTCATATAAAAATTTACGTATGAGGTGTTTTTTGTTCTCGAGTGTGTGATGAATATTTTTTTTGAATAACACTTTTATTTATAAAAATAATTTAATTATTTTATACTGAATAAGGATCTCGAATATAGTAAGATTCTCTTATTCCAAATCTGTTCTAGGTTGAATCAATTAAAACCATCTGCTTGCACGTTACATGCATGGAGAGCCGTGTGGATAAAAACTGTTGAAGAAAGAAGTAAAAATGCCTCTTATGAACGATCTCAAGTGCTAAAGATTGTTGCAACATTTGGGGCTGGAAAAGTGTGTGATGCTGCTGGTTTATTTTCTCATAAGGGTAAAGATGGTGTTCAATAGATTTATTATAAGCTTCATGAAATATTATCCTTTAGAATTGTGATATGCCCTTGAAGGGGGGAGCAAGAGAAACTCACTCAATAAGGAGACAAATTATTTACAGATCGGATCTGGTAGAAAATTTCGTTTTTTAAGGTGGGAATGAAGTTGAGATTCAAGATAGCGTGAAAAGACGGACACTGATGGTTAAAAATGCATACAAAAAGCAGAGTTTACACTCAAATAGTTGCAAGCGATGTTTGAAATTTTGTGTGTGGTTTATCTGTAGAATTAAAATTTTGCTTTGCTCTTATGTGAAATTAAGATGCTTATTTGCGCAAATTACAATAAGCCAAGAGAGTATGCTTAGTATATTTCTATTACGAGAACTAAAATAACAACAAAAGCATTGATGGTGATAATCAAGGTTGAATAAAGCATAGCGGCTTTTACGAGATCAGCCATAAAAACCTCTTTCTGTTCTTTTTGAGGTGATTTTATGAATAACAATATGTTACATATCTGTAATATATGCTGATACAACATATTCGGCAAGCTTATAAATCGTTCTTTTTTTATAAAAGCTTAAGGAGTTGGAGTATTGTGAATCCTAAAAAAGAAAGCTTTAAAAGGACTATTGATTGCTTTTGTAAGTTTTGTGTTGCTGGAAACTTTTTTTTCCTGTTATGCTATAAAGCACTGTCATTTATAACGGTAATATAAGGCATATAAGTTTTCTTGGAACGTTTAAGTATTTTTTAGTGTGCGATGAATATTCGTAGGTTTATTTGTTGAGCCTTTCGTTTAAGTGAATCACAAGAGTGGAAGTCAAGAGAAGATCGTTTGACAAAAATTCGGACTGCGTACAGAGCAGATGGAGTTAAGATCTTGGTCCTTTAAAGTGAGCGGAGGAAGACAAAAATGTTTTTTGATCGTTTATCTCATAGCAAGATTGGTTAATGCTGTTCTAATGGGGCATGTTTTACACAAAAGTAAAGAACGTTCCAAACGAAATATACTTATGTTGTATATTAGTATTGCATATTTATGTACTTGTTTTAAAGAAACATCTCTCAACGCACACGACAGACATTTTACGATGACATTCGTAAATGGTATAACGGTAAATGTAACTAGTATAACAGTAAAGCTCTCGTGAAATAATATAAACTTTGAATAATATAAAAATCTGTAGAATGCTATCATCTTTATACTTATGAAAGAGCAAGTCACAATCATCGTACGCTTGCTTCCAATATTTATTATAGTTCTTGGCATTTGCTAAGGTTCATAAGAGGCATTTTTCTTTCAGCGTATTTTATCAACACATCAGGGCGTTGTTTGTGATGTGCAAGCAAGTGATGTTAATTTATTCAACATGGAATAGATTTGAAATGTGATGATTATGAAAGAGAAGAGCCGCATTTAAAAGGTTAAAAACGAGAGAAAGTTCGTAACAAAAATTGTACCTTGATTATAAAATGATTGTTTCTCTGTTTTTATACTAGTAGCGCATGTAAAGTCGCGATATTAAGAGCAAACTGTTTTATGGAGCGAAATAATCTATAGGAAGATACTGTGGAAATTCTGAAAATATCAATGTGGGGGAGCATGAAGCATTATGCATTGGATAATATTTTGATTTATAATGATAATCTATCGTTATTCAACTTGAATTAGAGCCCTGAATACTGGAATTTTTTTCATTCCAAATTTGTTTCGTGGTGAATTAACCAAAACAATGTCTTTTGCAGTTACAAGCAGGGAGCTCCCATGCGCAGAGAAATTGTACAAGAAAGGCCACGCTTTTATGAACCATCTCAAGTGCCAAGGGTATCAGAACATAAGGGGTTAGAACAATATGTGATGGTGCTGGCTTGCTTCTTTTATTAAGCGTAAAGATGGAAAGTGCTCAAAGGATTTTATACATGTCATGGAAGATTTATCATTATACCATTCATGGGCCGCGGCGCGAAATAGGCTTGGGTGCACTTAAGAGATGTTTCTTTAAAACAAGCGCGTGAATATGCGATTGAAGACGTATCGAACTGATTGGCTAAGAAACTCTTGAAAAGGTTCAAAAAATCTTATATAGTCGTTCATTGCAAAGAAAAGCGAATGATAACTTAAAAAAGGAAGATTGATGGCTGTTTAGCTATTTTAAGATGTCTTTTTTTATATTGCTGTATGGCTGATCTGTTCAAAAGAGCATTCTTTTTGTGTTTTATGCGAAATACTGCATGTGTGCGGAAAGAGCATGGGAGAGGGGGTGTCTTTTTGAATGGGTGCAAACTGATCTTGTAGGGTGCCATCTTATGGGACGCCAGAAGGTATACAGGTTTAGGTGCAGAGAGAGCCATACGGTTATGGAGGGTAAAATGCTGCTATCGGTAAAATGCTGAAATTTTTAATGGGCTTACGTTTTTATATGCTGCAAGATAGGCTGCGGGTTTTTGTCGGCAGATAGTTTTTGTGGCCGAAGTTTTCGTGAGAGCATTGTTGTTTTCTGTTGAAGACGTACTGGTGATAAAATAGGCAAAGATAAAATCGGTAAAGCGAAATAGACAGAACAAATATGGAAGTTTCGATATTGTCGTAAGGTTTGAGTTTATAGCGTTTTGATGAATTAGTATAGCCGCAATGATGGTTTTGGAGCAAAGCAAGAAAAATATTTGAAGAGAATGCGTTGAAAGTTGAAGTGGTATACGCTTTGAAGGATTGTCGTGCTGTTGTTTGAGCAATGTTTGCACCACGAGCTTGGTTGAGTGTATCAGCATTGAAGAGAACCTGTTTAATCTCCCTCATTTGAAAGTAAGATTGAACAATAGTGTTGAAGGGGAAGTAAAAATGTCTGTAGTGCAATATGGTGATGATAGTTTTGCAGCAAAAGCAAAAGTTCTTGATAATAATCTTATTGATCGTGATTGGGCGATGACAAAATTTGTTGCTGCTGTTAAAGGATTAGCTCAAGTTGTTGATTATGAAAGCAATATGCTAGAGAGCAGTGGTGTTCCAGATTACGAAGAAATAAATTTGCGTAAAATACGTGGTTTGCGTGATCTTAATAAATCCATGAGTGATGTGAAGCGCTATATGAATCAAGATATTGAGCATGAGGTTGAAAGTTTGTTGTCTGATTTACAAGAAAAATTACAGCGTAATAGTGAATTACTTCAAACACATTTAAATGCAGTTAATGATCTTTCTAGAGCTATACAGCTATCTGGACGTGCAAAAGAAATAGAGGAATGATCAAATCTGCTTAATACGGGCTGTTCTAAGTCATGACAATGATTAGGTAGGGCAGTTGATTTGGATAAATAGTGCGTTTAGTGAGTAGACTTGTTTTAAGTGCATTTGGGTATTTAAATTATTATCCTGTTGTACTGTAAAATGCTGTTCTTAAAACAGTGTCTTTTAAGGTGTAGTGATGTGAACCGCATGCTTTGGGAAACTGGCTGAAAGAGAACTCAGAGAAGGCGGATTATTTACAGAGAATTGTTTGCAGACTAAGTTAATAGGGAGCTTCATTTTTTAGTTTAGGGAGAGGCGATCAAGAGGATATTTAGACCAGCCTGTGATGCCTTAAAAACAGCTTCCTTGGGGCTGTGGTAATGTAAGGTTCATACATTAGAGTCTTTTGCATGCATTTAGCAGATCTGGCAGCGACTTACTCTCCCGTGCCTTAAAGCAAAGTACCATCAGCGTTGGAGCGTTTCACGGCCGAGTTCGGGATGGGATCTGGTGCATTCACTCCGCCATAACCACCAAGTCAGCAAAAAGCATGAATGATGAAGAGTATGTGATGAGTATTGCCTATAAGCCTCATGGAGTATTGTCCTTTGAAGTGTGGTGATATGAAGCGGTTCGTTGTTTAAATCTATATGTTTGAGATAAAAATTAAAGCGGTTTAGTATTTTCTTTCTGCTGTTTTTAGTTTTTGTATGTCAGATTGGAGAGAGCATCCAGATTTGAGTGGATATATTGCGTATATCTTTGTTGGCGTAATATTTGAAATGGGGCGGCAATCTCATTGGGAAAGAATAAAGGGGGAGAAATCAGCTTCCCTCTGTCCTGCCGTCTTTTAATTTAGCTTTATGTCTTTCAAAAGTATCTAAAGCACTATCTGTTAAATAATGAAGATTACGTATTGTTTCACGCTTTTTTTATTGTGTTTTTTACTGGGGGCACGTCCTTTATGCACGACAAAATGCTCAAAATAGAATGGATTTGTTATTCCTAATTCACGGCCTTGTTTTAAAGAGATATCTAAGCTCTCAAGTCTATTTCGTGATGGTGGTTGTGGGGCGCAACGATATCTTTGATGCAACGGCGCTTGTGAATGGTATAATAAAAAGTCCCCATGGAAATAATATAAAATCTATAGGGTACGACCATCTTTATGCTTAATAAAAGAGCAATTTGATATTGTTATATTCTTTGCTTTCTTCCAATGTTGCTACAGCCCTTAGCACTTGAGATGGTTTATTAGAGGCATTTTTAATCCTTTCTTAATAGTTTTTTATCCCTATGGCTCTTCCCCCTTGTCACTTGCAAGAGATATGGTTTTTGTTGATTCAACATGGAACAGGTCTAAAATGAAAGAATCTTACGATATTCTGGATTCTCATTTAACATGCAAAACAATTAATTTTCTTTATAAATCAAATGCTTGTCTTATGATGGAGTTGCTGTAGCATTGAGATTTTAGAGGAAAAACATGCCTTTAAGAATTTATACCAGATACTAAGTCTTTATAGCAGGTATATTAAATGCACATCATCTAAAATAAATAGAGCGTCCACAGCGAAGAAGGGGCTGACTTTTTTAAAAATATGCATGAATGCTTATTCTGTTGTGCTGTAAAAACATCATCGCTTGAGGTGTGGTGATATAAGACATAAAACTTTATGGGGTATTTTGATGAGAGAATGCTAAGGTATTCAGTTTTTTATTCAATATGCAAAAGAAATATTATAAGTCAAAATCTTCTTTGATGTGATAATGATTTTTGAGAATTTTAAAAAATATATAAATTTAAATAAAAAAGCAGCACTTTGTGCTGCCCTTTTATTTAAGTTAAAATTAACTTCTGCTTTAGAAACGATAACGTATTCCGCCAGACAAATTGGTGCCAGATACACCGGCTTTTTGCAGTTTTTGCCGATAGCTGATATCGGCGTTTAGTACGATATTTTGAGAAAGATATGCGTTCACCCCCATGCCTCCCTCAACTGAAGAGCCGGTAGGATCAACATGAAAGGTATCAGCAATTTTTATTGTTTTACCATCGCCAAAAGTTCTGATAACATTCATTTTACCATAGAAGGAAACAGCCTTGTTTTCTTCAACAGCCATTATCGTTTTTGTTAAACGTCCACCAAAACGGATCAACCATTGATGTGGATTGCCCATGTCTACTTTTAAGCCATTGGTATCTGAGAAAATATCAAACATGAGATTTTGATAAATGAATTGAGCTTGTGGTTCAAAGACCAGCCCTTTTGTATTGGTTGCTAATTTCTGACCAATGGTTGCAGATATATTAAGCATCTCGGTGCCATCCAATTTTGCGGCATTCCCAACAAGAGCCGTGGTAATATTTCCTTTTAAGGTTCCGTAAGAAAGAAGTGTGTTTAGATATATACCATTGCTATGTTGGATGCTGCTGTAAGCGGCAAGAGACCATTTATCAAGAGTTGTCTTTTCAGAATCTTGCATCTCTTTGGGCGTAAAGGCAAGTTTTCCGTATGTTCCTAAAAGACCAAAATGTGTGCTTATGTCTTTACCTTCCAAGGCGGCTAATATGACACCTATTTGTAAAGCAGTATAGTTTACATCAGCACCATAGCCATAATGTAATGGATCGCGGTTGGAAGATAAGGTGACTTTCTCGCCGTAGGAAGAGAAAAAGATACCATTTTTTTTATTGTCTTTTGCCCCAAATACTGTTGTGCGCATATTGTCTAACAACGTGTTTTGATTGTTTACATCAGTAAATCCAGCAGAAAACAAAGTATTAGATATGGTTAAATAGTTTGCTACCTGTGGTAAAAGGGCTCGAACCTTTTTATCCTTATCAATGTAGGCATTCTGTAAGCGAAAATCCCAGAAATTACTGTTTTTACCAAAAAGATTTTGGCTCTCATGAGATGTTCCAGGTTTATAGCCTGTAAGTACATACTTATAAGGTTGTTTCCCTATTGTCATATAGTTTCCTGCTAACGTGAAGGAATTTTCATTTGCTTGTCCGGAAACTTGAATGATTGAAATCCCATGTGTCCCTAAAGGAAGTGACGCCATGCGTTCTTCCCAAACAGCAGAGCTATCGGTTATTTTTTTATCTGTTTCTTGGAGATTGATGTGAACAACAGTACTTCCTGAGACATCACCATTAATCACAATGCGATCAGTCTGTTGCTCCGTGATAGGAGAATGTTTATTCCATTGAGTGTTTACATAAATTTCTGCAATACCTGTTGTACTATAAACCGCTGCTGTGTGGGTCGTTTCGTCTTCTTGCGAAAGATTAGGTCCTATAAACAGAGTTTGATAATGTCCCTCCATTGGCTTGTCAAACATAATGACACTGTCTGTAAGGTGCAATTCAGAAAGATTAGAGTATGATTTTTCATCAACATCAAACTGTCTATAGTCATTTAAAATATTATCATTATTTGTGGCATTTTTATTCGCCTTTAAAAGCCATTTCGTCCCCTCTTTTAGATCAAAAACTGTTCTATTATCTTTAGAAGTTCTTACCCGACCTTCTAAAGAAGAGTGGTCTGCAACTAATGTAATAGTGTTTGTGGAGGCACTTTCGTTCTTTATATTTTTTAATAAAATATCGGCATGGACTTCTGAATTTTTAAGGTTGACTTCTCCGTCTACGCCTGTTCCATAAAGGTTGATACCGCTACCATGTTCAACAAAAAGCTTTGTATTCTCTAGGGTTACTTTATCTTTATTAGGAATAGCTTGTTCTTGAACGACATTGTTATTCCTTTCAGCATTGCGTGTATATTGTTTTCTAGGGGTATAGTATTGATTATTGCGGAAAATAATACCGTCTGCTTCATAATTTCCCGTGACATGTACGCTTGAATCCTTAAGTTTGATTGTGCCCCTCATGTTTAGCAAACCAGCTGTTTCTGCTGTTGCAGTAATACCTGTAGCATCAATTTCTCCACCATCTGATACGCTTAGTGCAACAAAACGTGCATCAACTGTTCCCCCTATCATGTTGACTTTTGAATTATTTCCATCTGCATGTACAGCAAAACCATTGTCTTGAATTTTTTTGTTATGTAGCGTTATGGTCTTACCGTTTGTAGCCTCAACTCCAGAGCTTATATCCTCAGTTTGTGCAAGCTTTTCAGGTTGTTTTGTTGGTGATATTGGTTTTTCAAGCTCTGATTTTGCAGATACCTTTTGTGTTGAGGCAGATTGCACGGGCGCTGGTTTTATGAATTTTGGCGGTACCGGTAATGCTGATTGTCCAGTTTCTACTTTTAAAGATATTGGCTGTGCGAGTTCTGGTTCTTTAGGCGTTGGCGATAGCTCTGTTGTTAGTCTTGTAGCTTCCGTGCTTGTAGGTTCTGACTGTGAGGATACAGCAGAATTTTCGGGCGTTTTTTTTCTGGAAGAGTTTGTAGAAGAGGATGGCGCCCCTGAACGTCTTCTAGATTTTGCTTCCATTCCTGTCGTTGAAGCTGTTCCTATCGCTGGAGATTGTGTAATAGTGTCTTGTGTGGCTGTAGGGGTAGATTGTACATCTTCTGTATTTACTTCAAGTTGCGTTTTGGGAGGTAGAGTGCTTGTGGAAGTAGGCGTTGTAGATTCACTCCCTGTAGGAGAAGAGCTTCTGGTTGTTCTTGTAGACCTAGATGTTGAAGGTGGATACGAAGATGATGCATTTGAATAGGGATTAGAAGGTCTGGATGCACCTATTTGATGAGTGGGTTGCAGAGAAGAGAGAGCTATCGTAGGTTGTGTATTCGTATCATGAAGAGCATTAGACAAGCTGGTGGAAGAACAAAACAGAACTCCAGAAACTGTGTATAGTAAAAAACTTTTTTTCATATGGATGTATTCCTAAATGTTTCCCCTCTCTTAATAGAAGATAAAACCTTGGCCTCATTATGTTTATTTTGTAAGAGACAAAACGAAACATAATGAGAGCACGTTATATTTCAAGATAGGAATATAAGTATTTTTAAAAGTGATAGCGCATTCCAGCGGAAATATTTATTGCAGAGATGCCATCTTTTTTGAGTTTATGTTGATAGCTGAGATCACTATGAAGCTCGATATTTTGCGATAAGTGCGCCTGAATACCAAAACCACCTTCGATTAAAGATTCCATAGCAGCAAACGGAAAGTTTTCACTAAAAGTGTTGATCATGTTCAGTTTGCCGTAGAAGGAAAGGGCATGGCCTTTGTTTTGTGTCAAACGTCCACCAATACGGATCAACCATTGATGAGGTTTGCTTATGTCTATTTTAGAGTTATCGCCATCTGATTTAGAGTTATCGTCATCTGAGAAAGAACTCCTATCTGATAAAGAACCAAGCATGAGACGTTGATACACAAGTTGTGCTTGCGGTTCTAGGATTACACCTTCCAAACTGGTTGACAGTTTTTGACCAATAGTTGCCGCGGCTCCTAATGTTTTACTATTCTTCACTTTTGAGGTATGTTTGATGAGAGCTGTGGCGTTATCTTCTTTGAAAATTCCATAAGAGAGAAATGCACTTGCATAGATGCCACTGTCATGCTGAATATTTCCATATGCGGTGAGTGACCATTTATCAAACATATTTTTTTGAAAGCTCTCCTTGTTTTTAGGAGTAAAAGATAATTTTCCGTATGTTCCGAAAAGGCCAAAGTTGCTGCTGATATTTTTATCTTTTAGCGCTATTAATGTTGCTCCTGCTTGCAATGCAGCATAGCGAATATCTGCTTGGACACCATCTTGTTCTGCTTGAACCTTGGAAGAAAACGTGCTCTTATTGCCATAAGAGGATAAGAAAACGCTTCTTTCTGGATGATCTTTGGGTTCAAACATTGTTATTTGCATATTGTCTAACAAGATATTTTGATTGTTGACATCACTAAACCCAACAGCAAACATCGCGATAGGCATGACTAAAGAGCTTTCTTCTTGTGGTGTAAGAATTGTTCTTTTTGCTGTCCCTTCAAGAGAAGTAGAAGTTGCGGTTGCTTTATCATCATCTGTAAGTTTAGAGGTGCTCTCTGTAGCCGCGGTAGCGGTATTTCCAACTTTTGGGAGCAAATTCATATGCGCTTTTTCGGATGGAAGAGTCGTTTTCGATTCCGAGGAAGTGGTGTTTGTTTGGGGATCAATATCAGATTGCGAATTTTCATTTATTTTAGGCTGTCTCATTCCATGATCTGTTCTTGTGAATGAATTGTCCTTTGAATTATCCTTGTGTTGGGCAGCAACATGAGCGGGTGGTAATTTATCACTAGAGCGTCTTTGTCTTGTACTGGAGACAATAAGAGGTTGTCTATTCTCTTCAGATGAAGGAGAGGTTATATCTCCTTTTCTCTCCACGTTGGTTATTTCATTATTGTTCAAAGCTTCTAATACCGCTTTGCGTAAAGTGTTGGAAAGTTCCTTGTTGTGTTCTTGTAAAGCACTATCTATTTGTACTGCTTTATGTGATATTTCTGCTTTATTTTGCAGTTCAAACCAATTATGATTGTCTTGGCTCACCCATTGTTGGCGCGCGGTATTAAAACGCTGTTGATTATCAGCATCAAGAATTTTTTCTGCTTGCACGGCATCAGAAACTACTTTGTCGTAGCCACGTAATAAATTTTCTCTTGTTTTTAATCGGTTCTGACGTAATTGTTCAAGGTATGCTATGGCTTTCATCATATGTTGCATATCCAGATGGTGTTTGTTTGCCATGGCTTGGGTACGTATATTATCCACTTCGTGGTTCACCACGTTCATATGTGCATCAGAACCGTAACGACTTTCACCTGCAAAAGAGTTGTTAATCGTATCTCTTACACGATCCATATGATTTTCAAGTGCTTGGTTGAAGTGCGAATTATCTTCCATCATGGCGCCAGAGGCTATCTTCTCAAGATTTTTTTCTGCTTGTGTTGGTGTGTTTATTGAATCAATGGCATGGCGATATTGTTCAGGTAATTTCATGATCCCTTCAAGAGCATGGCGTTCCTGGTGGCTTAGACCAGAGTCGGTGCTGGTAGATGTGAAATTAAAAGAAGAAAAAAATAAAGCACAAGCGGCTGTACATAACAAAATATTCTTATGCATAGAGATGTTCCTTAAGATATTTTCTTTGTTTTGCTAAAAATGAACCACTTTTTGACACATTGCGTTTTTTTGTAATGTAGCAAAATATAAGCAGCACTGTTTTTCATCTCAGCGCTGCTTACGCGTCAAAATAGAGAGCTAAGATTTCTAAAAGCGATAACGCATTCCACCGGAAAAATTAATTCCAGAGAACCCAGCTTTTTGAAGTTTATGTTGGTAATTAACGTCAGCATGAAGTGCGATATTTTTAGAAAGCTGCGCGTTAATGCCAAGCCCACCTTCAAGGGACGAGCCCATAGAATCGAGATGGAAAGATTCCATAACATCGATAGTGCGCTTCTCACTAAAAGCTTTGATGACATTCAATTTACCATAAAAAGAAAGAACACGATCTTTTTCAATAGGAAGCATTGTTTTTGTTAAACGCCCTCCAATACGGACCAACCATTGATGAGGTGGCTTTATATTAACTTGGAAGCCATCAATATCTGAAAGAGTGCCAAAGGCAATATGTTGATAAATAAGTTGTGCTTGTGGTTCAAATGACACTCCTTCAACACCAGTTGCTAGTTTTTGTCCAACGGTAGCTGATATATTTAATGTATCCGTATCGTTTAATTCTGTGGTGTTGCCGATAAGGGCTGTTGTAATATGTCCGTTTAAAATGCCGTAAGAGAAAAGTGCATTAACATAGAGACCACTGTCATGGTGGAGGTTCCCATAGGCCGTAAAGGACCATTTATCCAGTATGCTTTTGTCAGAACCTTCCATATCCTTTGGCGCAAAAGCGAGCTTTCCATATGTGCCTAAAAGACCAAGATTCGCGGTCATATTTTGATTTTCTAACGTTGCTAATGTCATGCCTGCTTGTATAGCAGCATAGTGAACATTAGCACCATAACCATATTCCAATGGACTACGGCTGGAAGATAACGTCATCTTGTTGCCATAAGTCGATAAAAATATCCCTTTCTGTTTATGACCTTCTAATCCGAAAACTGTTGAGTGCATATTATCTAACAGTGTATTTTGATTGTTTATATCAGCCAAGCCAGAGGAGAATATTGCATTATGCATAACCAAATAGCTTGCCATTTGAGGAACAAGAGCTTTGATCTTTCCTTCATCATCGAGAGTCGCACTTTGCAAGCGGAAATCCCAGAAATTCTCATTTTCTTCCAAGGGAGCTTGTCCGTTGTTTTCTTTTCCAAGAGATGATGCATTGGTATTTTGCGCATCTTGCTTTTTTGATTCTTGTGGTATTGCGCTTAAATGACTTTGTGCCCTATCAGCTTTCCCACGGCTGGATGTTGGTCCATAGCCATTGAGTATGTATTTATAGGGTAATCCATCCATTGTGGTGTAGCCATTTGCCAGCGTGAAGGCGGTTTCTTCTGCTTTTCCAGACACTTGAACAAGTGAGAGACCACGCGCATTCAAAGGAATTGAATCTTCTTCATCATCGAATGGTTCTGCATGCTTTGAAAGATTGTTGAAATAGATCGTTGTGGTGCCTGAGACATCACCATGAACAAGAACACGGTCAGTTTTTTGTTGTTCTTTTGTAAGACCATTACTCCATTCGGTATTAAAGTAAATCCTTGCGTTGCCCAATGCATTGTAAACCGTTGTTGCATCGGCGCTTCTGTTTTGCTCTGCTTTTTGTGGATGTCTTCCTACATGCAAGGTTTGATAATGATTGTCTGCTAGTTTATGCGGCGCATTAAATATGATAGAGCTATTATTAAGGTTTAGGACTGAAACGATTGATTGTGCTCGTTGCTTAAGATCAAGGAGCTTGTAATCAAATAGACTAAAACTATCTTCCAATTCAAATAGACTAATTTTTAAATGCCACTTGCTGTTATTGTTTAGGGTGAAAACCGTTGTATTTTGAGGAAACGTTTTGGCTCTTCCTTCCATAATCGAATTATCAGCGTCTAATGTAAAAGTAGTAGGTTGAATCTTGAAGAAGGGTAAAACGTCATTCTTTAATAACATATCAGAACGAATTTCTGAGTTTTTAAGGTACACTGCATTAGCAACAGCTTTGGAATAATAAGGTCCGAAAATACCTACACCGTCGTTTACAAGAAGTTTTGTATTATTAAGGATTGCTTTGTTTACAACTTCTTCTCCTTCTTTTATTGTAGAGCTTGCAATATAACCAAAGTTGATACCATAGGCTTTGCCGTGGCCTATGACGTTTAATGTTGAATCTTCAATATGGATTGTGCCGTTTGTGAGTGACAAACCATGCTCTTTTGCCTCTCCCACAATTCCTTTGGCATTAATTTGACCACCTGATGTTGCAGAAAGCAAAGTAAAGCCTGAGTGCATTACTGAGTTTGTAATGGCAATATGACCTTTCTTAGCAACCACGGCATCATACTTACCACGAACAAAAACATTATGAAGGCTCTTCTCTTCTCCATTAGCTACTTGGACCGTAGGAATTTCAAGAGGTTGTTTATTTGCATAAGTTGGAGCAAAATGAGAAAAAATGAAAGTTCCAGCAATTGTACATAACAAAAAATTTTTCTTATAAATATATTTCTTATACATAGATATGCCTTTAGTATTTGGTATGCTTTGATGCTTACTTCATTCCCCTGATGGCGCAAGTACCCGATCAGTTTTTTATATCATTACGTTTTTATTGTAAATAACAAAACGAATTATATTTATGGTGTTCTCTATGATTTAAAGTTTTTTAAAGAAAAGCGTTTTTCATGGTCATAAAAAGTCGGGAAAAATGGACTTCATAAAATCGAGCTTGATAAGTATTTTTGTTTTAAAGTGCTAAAAATCAAAATATTTTGTATTTTTTATCGATATACAATAATTTTTATTGAATCCATTCGATTTTTATAAATCAAAAAGGCTGCTCTCTAAAGACTTCAACAGTCATTAAGAGATAAAGAGTTTTATTGCATTTGGTTTGAATGAAATTAATCCTTTCAAGAAAGCTGTATAGAAAGAACCATCATTGATGCCTCTTTCCGAAAGATTGAAAAAAGCAGCACATTCGTACTGCTTTTTTATTAAAAATGAATAGACTATAAATTGTTTTTTGCTTTTTCTTAAAACTGGTAGCGTATTCCACCTGAAAAGCTTGCTCCTGATATACCAGTTTTTTGAAGCTTATGTTGATAGTTAACATCAGCATGAAGGGCGATATTTTGTGATAATTGTGCATTTATACCAAGTCCACCTTCAAGGGCAGCTCCCATAGAATCAAGGTGGAATGGTTCACCAATCTGTATGGTGCCATTGTTAGAAAAAGCTTTAACAATATTTAATTTACCATAGAAAGAAAGCATACTGCCTTTTTCAATAGAAATCGTCGTTTGTGTTAAGCGCCCACCAACACGCACTAACCATTGATAAGGATTTCCCATATCTACATCAAACCCATCGACATCTGAGAGTGTGCCAAGCATGAGACGCTGATAAACAACTTGTGCTTGTGGTTCAAAGACCAATCCTTTCGTACTGGTTTCGAACTTTTGTCCAATGGTCGCCGATGCACTGAATGTATCAGCGTTTTTCAATTCTGCAGTCTTTCCTATGAGAGCTGTGGTGATATCTCCCTTGAGCATTCCATAGGAAAAGAGAGCATGGATATATGTACCATTATTATGGTGCAGTCCACTATATGCAGCAATTGACCATTTATTGAGTGTACTCTTGTCAGCACCTTCCATGTCTTTTGGGGTGAAAGCTAATTTCCCATATGTCCCGAAAAGCCCCACATTGGTGGTCATGTTTTGATCTTCTAGAGCTACTAATGTAAAGCCTGCTTGTAAAGAAGCATAGTGAATATCGGCACCATAGCCATATTGTAATGGCGTACGGTGAGAGGATAATGTCATTTTATTGCCATAAGTCGAGAAGAAGATCCCTTTGTTTTTATGATTTTTTTTCTCAAAGCCTGTTTCTTGTATCGTGTTCAGTAAAGTGTTTTGATTGTTTACATCAGCCAGTCCAGCTGAGAATAGTGCGTTAGGCATGGACAAATAGCTTGCCACTTGAGGAACGAGAGCTCTGATCTTTCCTTCATCATCGAGCGTTGCACTTTGCAAGCGAAAATCCCAAGAATTCTGATTTTTCCTCAAATGGTTTTGTATGCTCCCTATTTGCTCAGAATTTGGTGTTGATTCAGCTTTTATATTATTCTCATCCCTTAAAGCTATTCCGCCAAATGCAGCGAAGGTCATGTCGGTTTTTGAGTCCTTTTCTTGTGATTGTTGACTTACTTCTCCTAAATGGCTTTGTGTGCTCTCTGCTTTTCCAAGACGTGATGTCGGTCCATAGGCATTTAAGACATATTTATAAGGCAAGCCGCCCATTGTGACATAGCCATTTGCTAGTTTGAAGGCATTTTCATCTGTTTTTCCAGATACTTGAATGAGCGACAGTCCACGCATATTCGCGGGAATAGAAGCTTCTTCTTTTGATGACACACCTTTTGAAAGGCTATTGAAACTAATTGTTGTGGTGCCTGATACATCTCCATGGATAAGAAGGCGGTCCGTTTTTTGTTGTTCTCTTTCTAAACCATCACTCCATTCTGTATTGAAATAAATCCTTGCATTGCCTACTGCATTATAAACGGTTTCTATAGCAGATTCCCTGTTTTCGTGTGGATTAGGGAACTCAATTGTTCGTCCTACACTCAAGGTTTGATATTGACTCTTTGCCAGCCTATGTGGCGCATTAAACACAATAGAGCTATTACTAAAGTTCAGTACTGAAACGGTAGACAGCGCTCGTTGCTTAATGTCATGGAGTGCATAATTATATGGACTAAAATCACGATTTATGTCGTATTGACTTACATTTAAATACCATTTGCTATTGTTGTTTAAATTAAAAACAGTCGTATTTACTGCTAAGGTTCTTGCTCTTCCTTCTATAATCGAATTATCGGCAGTTAATACGAAAGTCACAGGATGAGGATCTGAATCTGTTTTCTTTTTTACATTGTTTTGTAATAATACATCAGAACGAATTTCTGAATTTCTAAGTTGAACTTCGGCAACAGACTTTGAAGATGACGGTCCTAAAATACCGACACCATTTCTCACAAGAAGTTTTGTATTGTTAAGAATTGCCTTATTGATAACTTCTTCACCATCTTTCAGATAATTTATGCTATGAAAAACAATACCGGATTTTCTTTTGGTTTCTATGAATGAATCTTCAATGTTAATGATACCGTTTTCAATTGATAGACCAGTATCCAAGGCATTGACTTTCACTTCTTTAGCATTAATACGTCCACCTTGTGATGCAGCAAAAGCAAACGAAGCTGAATGTATTGTTGAGTTTGTAATTGTGGCAATTGCTTTTTCTTTGGCATACACTGCGCTCGGTCCATTGCGGATAAAAACATTATTAAGAGTTTTTTCTTCTCCTTTCTCCAGCTTAAACTCACTAATAATTTCAGGAGGTTGTCTATTTGCATAAGTTGGAGCAAAATGAGAAAAAATGAAAGTTCCAGCAATTGTACATAACAAAAAATTTTTCTTATAAATATATTTCTTACACATAGATATGCCTTTAGTATTTGGTATGCTTTGATGCTTACTTCATTCCCCTGATGGCGCAAGTACCCGATCAGTTTTTTATATCATTACGTTTTTATTGTAAATAACAAAACGAATTATATTTTATGGTGTTCTCTATGATTTGAAGTTTTGCTTCAGAAAAACTTGTTCATGATCATAAAAAGTCGAGAAAAGTGGATTTCATAAAACCTAGCTTGGTTAAGCTTATGCTAAAAGCACTATGAAGTATGATATTTAAAAACTGTCTATTAAAGATAATCGCTATAAAAGCTCTATCGCATTGAGATGTATTATTTGATGTACTCACCAAAACGATCAGAAAATTTTCTCTGCTAGAAGAAGTGATGAGGGGGCTATTCACAGGCTTTCTTTAAAGAAGCTTTTCCTTAAGGGTAGCAAAGTCCATTTTTCTAAGGTCGCACAGCCCATTTCGCGATGGTTTTCATGAATGCTATAACGCTAAAGCTATAGAGTCCCATCATCTTTATACTTACGAAGGAGCAAGCCGATACCTTTACGGCTTAATAAAAGAGCAACCCCATTACATACTTTGCTAGCTCCCAATGTTGTGTGGATAGCCTTTGGCACTTGAGGCGGTGCATGAGAGGAATTCTTAGGCTTTTCTTATATAACTTTGCTTCACACGCCAGTCCCGCTTGTAATGTGTAAGTGAATGATTTTGATTAGTTCAACATGGAACAGATTTTAAATGAGAGAAATTTACGATATTCAGAACTCTAACTCAATGAAAGTAACGCTAAATTATCATTATAAATCAATATTTTGAATATTTCATTTAAAACATCTTTTATTGATACAAAAAGAACTTTATTGAGTTATTTCATTTTATAAATGAAATAATTAGCTTTCTTGAGCGTTTTGTATGTGAAAGATAAAGCGCTTGTTGTTAGATTTTCTTTTCATGCATTAATTTTCTCAAAACTGTTTGTTTAGAAGAACCAGCAATGGAAGTGTAAATAAATCTTTATAGATAGCGACAACACATCGTAAAGAAAGAATTTATTTTATTGCTATAATAGATTGTAAATAACAAAAAAAATACACTCCGTTTTTTTGTTAATAGTAAACGGATCAATATGCTTATTTTTTTATAATTTTATATTAAAATTGGTAGTGTATTCTATCAGAAAAACTTGTCTCGGCTATACGTCTTTTAAAATTTTTTCTGATAGTTTACATCAATATAGAAGGTTAAATTGTGAGATAACTGTGTATTGTGCTAAACGCACCTTTAATGGCAGGATCTATCGGATTAAGGTAAAAATGAATACCAATCTGTTTAGTATCATCAATATCAAAGTTTTTTAAGGAAGTTCACTTTCTCATACAAGGATGGGGTACGATCTTCTACGGTCCTAACAATAGTTTTTGTTAGATACCTACCTATCCGGACTAACTGGGGAGGCTGTCTGATTTAATTTTAAGATCATCAATATGTTAAAAGTTGGTAAAAATCAAATCCTTAGCACACAAATTATGTTCGTGGTTCAAAAGGTTAGTTCTCTGATTATTCTTTGCAAATTTTTGACAAATGATTGTTGAGGCAATTAACATTTTTACAGCATAACTTTAATAGTATTTTTTATAGAAGTTTTAGAGATATCTGCTGTACAGATATCACAAGGGAAGAGTGTAGCCATATGAAAACACCATTATGCTCTGTTATATTGTAAGCTATGATTGATGATTTATCCAGTGTGCTTTTTTTCATTTTCTATATCCTTTGGAGTGAATGAGAGTGGCTGTAGGTTCCTATCTATTTCAAATGTGTAGTGATTAACTTTTCATTTTTCTAATATCATCTTTGCTTGGACAGCTCTATGGCGCATATTAGCACCATATCTATCTTCAAAGAGGAGCATAATCAAACGGTAGAGTTTCTGTACTTCCATAAGTGAAAAAGCAAGAAATCTTCTATTTTTTAAGATTTATTCTTAATGCTGTTATCTTTATATTATCTAAAAATACACTTTTTTAGCTTTATGGGCAAATTCGATGATGAATAGCTGCGCAATCCGTGTGAAGAGGAGGAAAATTGTATTTAAGTAGAAAAGAAAACACTTCAGGAAAAAATGGATTTCATGTACGAAAAGGCAGCATACTTTGTGACATATTCTAGATAAAAATACCTTATCTTTTATCTTGATAAAAATGGTATAACATGCTGATTTATAATGATAATTTAGCGTTACTTTCATTGAGTTAGAGTTCTGAATAACGTAAGATTTTCTCATTTTAAACCTGTTTGTCTTAAATCAAGCAAAACCATTCTCTTGCACACCACAAGCGGGGCTGGCGTGTGGGTAAAAAATGTATAAGAAAGGTCTAAAATGGCTCTTATGAATCGTCTCAAGAGCCAAGGGCTTTAGCAACACCCACGAGCTGGAAAATATAATGATGGTGCCGGATTGCTCCTTCACAAACGTAAAGATGGGGGTGCTCAATGGCTTTACCGTTATACCTTTCACGGGGGGCGCTGTTGCTAAATGGACTTGGGTGCTTTGAGAGATGTCTCTTTAAAACAAGCTCGTGAATTGGCAACTGGGTGGCGTGCTGTTTTACGTGAGGGGCGTGCCCCCATTAAAGAACGTGAGAAACGAAAACGTGAGGCAATGCGTAATCTCCATTACTTAAAAGACATTGCCTTAGATGCTTTTGAAAGTTGTAAAGCTGAATTAAAAATGATGGTAAAGATGGAAACGGGTTTTCACATTTAAAACTCCATATTCTCCTCAAATTAGGCTGTCTGCCTATTTCAGAGATTACACAAACAGAAATACGCAATATCCTCGCTCCCATCTGTCATACAAAAGCTGGAGCTGTTAATACAGCACTGATGCGTCTCAAGCTTTGTTTTAAACATGGGCTTGCGCGTGGATGTTGATTTTACAGGCAGTAGAAAAAGCAAGGGCTCTCTTAAGGAGGGATAGTGTAGTGTTATTAGGATTTATAAAGCGAAAAGGCAGCATATTGTAGCTGCCTTTTTTTAAAATTGAATAGAATGAATAGGCTATTTTTACAGCCTTGATTTAAAACTGATAGCGTATGCCGCCTGAAAAGTTTGCACCACTTATACCAGTTTTTTGAAGCTTTTGTTGATAAC